>PBMH01000042.1 GCA_002722515.1 Alphaproteobacteria bacterium
CGATTCCTGCAGCCGGCACCAACCCTTCACCCCCGCCCTGTTTGCTTTTTCTAATTACTAGGAATTAAACAACCCCATAATTGGAGATTAGGTTATGTCCAAGTACATCAGCACAGTAAGATTTCTTGTTAAGGACGGTGCAGGTGACGAATTTGTTGCCCGTCATGAAGCCAACTTCCATGTCGCCGAGGTCGCGCAATCTTTTATCGTCAAAACTGGCGAGCGGACGTTTGCATTCGTTGCTATTTTTGATAGTGAGCAGCGGTTGATAGATGCCCGCCCCAAGATGATCGCATCTCTTGATTCAGTGCGTGATTTGCTTGAAGAAATATCACCGGAATTGGGTGTTACCGACCCAGCATCTGGCCCGATAGTTTTTGAGCGCTAGACTTAAGGCTCCTCACTCAACAGCCCGTATGTATTGTACCGAAGCACTTAACGGCGGAGGTTCGCGCATAACCAATCAGATTATTTTTCGCTCAAAGAACTAGAACGCTCGTTTAATACATTCGCAAAATGGAGGCAGTGTTTCACTTGGTAAAGAATATTATTCTACTCAGAAAAATTAAATTTTCTGTTGATGGTAACCCAGCATCCTAGTTGGGCCGATACAAGGATAAACTCATGCCAGATAGCAAGATGAATGCAGTAGTCGTTGGAGAAACAGGTGCCGAAATCGCTGAGGTTAGCATCCCCGAGATCAACGCTGATCAGATCTTGGTGAAGGTTGCGGCGTGCAGCGTAAACCGGTCCGATCTTCTAACGGTGCAGGGACATAATTACGGTCACGTCGGCGGTGATCAGAAAATCATGGGTGCATCCTTTACCGGCGAAGTAGTGGCAGTCGGCAGCGACGCCCAAGGAATCACCGTCGGGGACCAGGTAGCCGCGACCGGCGCGGCGGGCTGGGCCGAATATGCGGTTTCGAACTGGCAGCGCGCGCTTCCAGTCCCATCGAGCGGCGTCGAATTGATCGAAGTAGCGGGGATCGCTTCTGGGCTCGTCATCATGCATGACGCGATCGTCACCAACGGACAGTTCGAAGCTGGCCAAAGTATCCTTATCCAAGGTGCCAGCAGCGGCGTCGGCATTATCGCAATGCAAATTGGCAAACATCTCGGCGCCAGCATCGTAATAGGAACATCGACGAATGCCGAACGCCGCAGCCGGCTTTCGGAGTTCGGCGCGGAACTGGCCCTCGACTCCCGCGACGAGGGCTGGGTCGATCAGGTGCTCAACGCCACCGACGGTATGGGCGTCGACCTGATCATCGATAATGTCTCAGGCTATACCGCGAACCAGAACATGGCAGCCACCAAAGTCCATGGCCGAATGATCAATGTCGGTCGCTTGGGTGGCGCGGTTGCCGAGTTCGATTTCAACCGTCATGCGGAACGACGCCTAACCTATATAGGAACGACCGGACGCACACGCTCTCTCGATGAGCATATCGAGGTCGTTCGGCTCGCACGCGAGGGCCTGTGGGACGCACTCGGAAAGGGTGCTTTCCGGATGCCTATAGACAGCACGTTCAGCCTCGCGGAAGCAGGTTCTGCGCTCGAACGCATGGCCGCCAACAAGCATTTCGGACGCATAATGCTGGCGGTCGGCGCGTAGCTGCAACCTCATTTACAGACAGAAAGTAAACATCACATGGATCTAACGAACAGGCGTATTCTGCTATCTAGTCGCCCAACAGGCGTGCCCGAAGCTGACCATTTCGCTGCAGACGAGGTGCCAGTGCCGGAGATCACCGATGGAGAGTTTCTGGTTCAGACTGAATACTGGTCGGTAGACCCAGCCATGCGCGGTTGGGTGAACGCCGCACCGAACTACCTGCCACCCGTTGAAATTGGTGCGGTCATGCGGTCCTTCGGTGTCGGAACAATCGTTGCGTCGCGACACCCCAATTATGCCGAGGGGGAGGTCGTATCGGGGATGTTCGGATGGCAACATTATGCGGTGAGTGACGGCGGCAATGTTGACCGCAAGGTCGAGGAAGCAGACCTGCCATCGTCACTCGCACTAGGCGTTCTAGGTTTGAACGGCGTGACAGCTTATTTCGGCCTAACCGAAGTCTGCGAACCGGCAGCAGGGGATACCGTTGTCGTCTCGACGGCAGCCGGCGCCGTCGGCTCGGCAGTAGGACAGATCGCCCAGATTTTAGGCTGCAGGACCGTCGGTATCACGGGCAGTGCCGAAAAGGCCGTGCTTTGCACTGATAGCCTCGGTTACGATGCGGCGATTAACTATCGCGAAGAAAATTTGGGCGAGGCCCTGAGGTTAGCCTGCCCAGATGGTATCAACTGCTATTTTGACAATGCCTGTGGCCCGATTAGCGATGAGGTTATAACCCACCTTGCAATCGGTGCCCGTATTGCGATCTGCGGTACCGTCGCACTGACCGAATGGGACCCGATCCCAGTTGGCCCGCGGGTACATCGTCAACTACTGGTGGCGCGGGCGCGAATGCAGGGTTTCCTGATCCTCGACTATAAGGCGCGCTTTCCCGAGGCGACCGAAAAGCTCGCGAACTGGGTGCGTGAGGGGAAACTGGCGCGCAACGAACATATTCTAGAGGGTGCAGACGCGGCCCCTGGTGCAATAAAAATGCTCTACGAGGGCAAAAACACAGGCAAACTTCTGGTGCACGTAAACTAAACCTCGCAAGCAGCCAAACAGCTCGAAATTCGCTGTTTCATTACCCAGTCATTACCGGAGACCAACAGACACAGTTCAACCGATACCGATGGAACCTGACTATATGGAGCCATCACTCGATCATGCCTGTGCGCAAAAGCAGAGCGCTTTGCGGAACTAATATTAATTCAACTTGTTCCCAATGAATGGTTCATCATGCTCAAATTTCGAAATTGTGAAACACGGAGAAAGCGATGACCGCAACTATCGAACGTATTCGCCCAGAATTTCTATGGAATAAGCCACACTTCACCAACCTGGTGACCAGCGAGGGTGGAAAGACGATCCACCTATCTGGCCTCGTCGCTGGCACAATCCAAGGAGAACTCGTGGCGCCCGGCGATCTCGGTGCTCAGTTGGCATATGTTTACGACACCATACGCCAGTCACTCGCCCTTGTAGGGGCCACGCCCGCAGATATCGTGCGCCAACGGGTCTTCATCGTTGATCTGAAACCGAATGATCGGCCAACGATCATGAAGGCGATGACGGACTTCTATGGCGATGACCAGTCGGCCTCGAGCACCTGCGTCGGCGTGACGGCACTGTTACTAGAGGGGGCACTGGTGGAGATCGACGTCACCGCTGTAGTACACGGCTAGCCCAAAACCTCCGACAATCGATCGCCAATGCTGCAGGACTCTGCCGCGGTAAACGCAGCCGCGACATACCGATCGGGCCGAATGAGCAATATACAACCGGCATATTTTTCGAAGCGCCGCCGCAACAAGTTGTCCACGAAACTGACTGCTGTTACACCGTCGGCAACTGCGCATTTATCCACAGTCAACGACACCCGTCTGGGCGCTAGCAGCCTCCATACCGGGTGATCAAGCGCCGTCAATTCGGTGACATCCGCTAGGTCAATCGCCAGTAACGCAAAGCCTGGACCCAAGATATCGTCTAGCTTGCTGACCTGGCCGTTAGCGTCGCACACATCTGGCTGAGGAAGCATTCGCCCGACAAGCGTATCGCGTGGGTTCAGCGCGTCCTCGCATAGGAACCCGTTTCGGAACCGCGGCAACGGTTTAAACTTCATGCCGAGAAAATAGTCGCGCACAGGCGGAATAACCCCCGCAAGCCTGAAGAATATAATCTGGGCATAAGTGTGGAACCAGTTTCGCGGCACCATCACCCAGCCTATCTGAATTGCCATACGGATCAGGGACCAAGCATGGTCGCGGCGCTCCGCCTCATAAGTATCCATCAGCGCCAAGTGTGATTGTCCTTTCACCACTGCGGCCGCCTTCCAAGAAAAGTTTGCGGCGTCGCGCTGTCCGCTGTTAAGCCCCTGGCCGGCGTAGGGTGGTGTCAGATGTGCGGCGTCACCCAGCAGGAATACTCGACCAATCCGCCAACGGTCAGCGATTCGAGCATGGAACGTGTAGACAATCTTGCGAATAACTTCGACTTCGCGGCTGCCGATGTAAGGTTTCAGCAAATCGCGGATTTTTCCATCCGCCAGCAGGAGGGATTCCTCCTCATTCCGTTTCAGAAGAAACTCCCAGCGCCGAGTCCGGCCCGGACCGGGGATCGTGATTGCAGCCCGCCTGTGATCGCAATAGGCAATGGATGCAGGAGTGGCGTCGGTATCGTTAACGCAGTCGATTACCAGCCAGCGCTCGTTGAAGCTTGATCCAGCGAGTTCGATGCCCAACTGCTTTCGGACACTGGACCGCCCGCCGTCGCAGGCGGCAAGGAAGCTGGCACGCACCGTGATGGACTGACCGGACGGATCGAATATTTCCGCCGACACACCAAGACCATCTTGGTGCAGTCTCTCGAACCGGTGCCCGAAGAGCACCGTGATATCCGGAAAGCGATCTAACCCAGCTAGCAACGCGGCTTCGAATTCGGGCTGTTGGAAACCAGAACGCCTCGGATGCCCGTACTCTCGTGTGGTCGGCTGTATGCGCGCAAACTCCTTCTGAGACGGCGAGTAGTACCGCGCGCCATAGCCCGGTAGCGTGTTCGCAATAATCTGTTCATCCAAACCGAGCGTCTGCATGCTGCGGAGCGTCTCATCGTCAACAGACACGGCGCGTGGCTCCGCCACAGTGCCCACATTCTGCTCTACGACCAGGGCACGCACACCATAAAGGCCGAGATAATTTGCAGTGGCCAGCCCAGCCGGCCCAGCCCCGATGATCAGAACTTCGACTTCCAGAAGGTCAGACATAAGGTAACCCGAGCACTCTACACCTAGGCGGCGTAAGTATTTGACAAAACACCCACACCGTCGATGATGACATCGATGGTCGCGCCCGGTTTCATAGGCAGCGCTCCTGGCCCAGTACCGCATGCAATCAGGTCACCCGGATCAAGTGTCATCGACTGTGATAATTTCGCGACGATTTCTGCGGGCTGCATCAATAGATCTGATACCGGGTAATTCTGCCGTTCACGGCCGTTGAGCTCGGCCCGGATAGAGCTAACGGCGATGTCGGCATCCGTCACAATAGCAGGCCCGAAGGCACCGAAGGTATCGAAGCCCTTTGCGCGTGCCCACTGCGGAAACGATGGGTCAGTATTGAGTAATTGCATCGCGGTTACGTCGTTTACGCAAGTGTAGCCGAAAATTGCGTCGGCAGCGGCAACCTCGCCGACGTTGCGAACAGATTTTCCAATAACGATACCCAGCTCGGCCTCGTAGATCACCCGGCCATCATAGTCCTTGGGCTTGCGTATCACAGCGCCGGGAGCGAGATAGCTTGTCGACGGCTTAAGAAAAAACAGCGGATATTCAGGCTGCTCGAGACCCTGCTTCTCGGCTGCTAATCGCGAATTGTTCCATAGCGCGATGAACTTACCCGGGACGCAGGGAGTCTCAAGATTGACCACATCGATCGGCAGACTTTCGCCCGTTGGCGTCGCGTCGACGAACATGTCACCGTCATGTATGGCAATATTTTCTTTATCGAGAGAGCCAAACTCGGTTACCCCGTCCCGATTAAATCGTACCCAATTTGTCACTTTACGCCCCCTTCCATTCGCAGGACATTTGATAGCGCGAAAGAATGTAAACCTAGACCTCAGACAGAAACATATCCCGAAGATACATATGAGCCTGATCTTTTCGAATCTGGGCATAGAGGATTCACGAGTTACCTAGCTCACCACTTACCCATTAAACGCTCCTACCTTCATTGTCTGTATTAAGCCCCACTCTCCTAACAGACAGTTCAAAACCTTGCTCTCCTTCAAAAATTCGCTACCCTCGATGCCACCTTGTCACTTGAAAGAAAATCAGAAATGGGCGACAGAACCGCCGCCGAACGGATCGTGAGCTGCCTCATAGAGGCCGGAACTGAGCACTTATTCGGCCTGCCCGGTGGCGCGACCATGGACATCTTTCGCGCTCTGCACGATCGACAGGATGAAATCCGGGCGATAGTACCGCGCGATGAGCAGACCGCATCCTGCATGGCAGACATGTATGGAAAGTTGACTGGGAAGCCTGGCGTTTTTGCTGGTCAGGGCGGTTTCACTGGCTCCACAGGCATGTTCGGCGTGATCGAGGCGTTTCTAGCATCGTCACCGATGGTCGTGCTGACCGAACTCTCAGATCACAACGAATTCGTTACCCATGGCCCAATCCAGTCGGGGGCCGGTCACTATGGTTCGTTCGACCTCGCGGGTATATTTAAGTCGACAACCAAATACACAGCTGTCGCACATACAGCGCGCGAAGCCGTAATGAGCACCCAACTCGCTTACAAGCATGCGATAACCGGCCGGCCCGGACCAACAGCATGCCTGTTCCGCGCCAGCACATTGCGAGAACCAGTCGCTAGTAACGGACTTCCGGAAATTCACGACACCAATCGCCTGCTTAATGTCAGCGCCTCAGTTCCCGCGCGAGCTGCCATCGAGGCCGCCCTCAATCTCCTATCGTGCGCGAAGAACCCAGCAATCGTAGCCGGCAACGGGGTCCGTATTTCTGGTGCCTCTGCTCCTCTGACAGCACTCGCTGAGCTACTCGGCGCCCCGGTCGCCACCTCAATCCTAGGCAAAAGTGCTATCGTCGAAACCCATGACCTAGCCGCCGGCCCCATGGGATATACTGGGCTAACGCTGGCCAACGAAACAATTGGGGTGGCCGACATGATCCTAGTGGTCGGCTGCCGACTGAAACCCCAAGACACCTGCTTCGAACACCCAAAGATGTTCGACCCGAACAGGCAGAAAATTGTCCAGATCGACGTAGACCCCCGCAACACATCGTGGACCATTCCCGCCGATGTAGCTCTCGCGGGAGATGCAAGTGATACACTGCAGCTTCTAGTCGCAGGTTTGGCAGACCGGATCGACGTCAGCGCGCGCGACAGCCGGCGTAACACGTTCGTTGATAGGAAGGCAGCGCACCGGTATTTCGCTGACCCCATGCGCTTTTCCGAAGCGGTCCCAATCGCGCCGCAGCGCCTTGTTGCAGAAATCCAGAACTCCGCGCCTGCCGATGCCGTTATCTGTACCGATGCGGGGAGCAACCGACACTGGATGAATCATCATTTCCAAACCCGGCGACCGCACAGTTATTTCGGCTCGGGCGGCCTAGGCGGGGTCAGTTGGTCCCTACCGGCAGCACTCTGCGCCAAGATCCTGGCACCTACACGCCCGGCGATCGGGGTATGCAGCGACGGCGGCTTTGCTATGCAGATGCATGTTCTTCTCTCGGCCTTGCAGTACGGGGTCAATCCCGTCTATGTGGTGATGAACAACTCGCGGCTCGGGATGACCGCGGAGGGCATGGGCAACCAATCCCACGGCAATGATTTTCCGGATACCGACTATGCCGAGATCGCGCGCGCCTGCGGCGCCTGGGCCACACGCGTTGAGCGCCCGAGCGAGGCCGGCGACGCGATCCGGGCCGCCCTTCAACAGGAGAAACCAGCGGTAATTGACGTTATCATCGATAAATCTGAACGAATGCGCGAGGCGATCTATTCACCCCTTGCAACCGAGGCCGCGCGCGGCATTCGGCCCCAATGACGCGCTCCGGAGTGCGTTCACATACTGAGCGAGAAACAAGCCGCACTTGTCCGAAGCATATTCTGCGTTAACATTACGCAACGGGTTCGACAATCGGACCGATAAACGAGCGAGGCACGTTATGTCGACAGCAGAAATCGCCATTCCAGAAGAATTCGCCGACGAGGAAATTCCAATCCTGGACTTCGGCCCCTATCTAGCTGGGAAAGATGGTGCACTTGAAACTCTGGCCGCCGAACTGCGCCACGCCCAAGAGAATGTCGGATTTTACTTCGCCATCAACCACAGTGTGCCCCGGCCACTGATCGAGCGGACCCACAAGAACCTAATACGTTTCTTCGACTTACCCGATACGGAAAAGCGCAAACACGAGAACTACGTCCCGCCGGGATCGACGATCTATGTCTCATCCACGGTGAACGAAAACACGAAACCCGACCTTAACGAGATGCTTCGAATAGTGCGCGAACGGCCATCTGACCATCCCGGGGTCGAAGCGGATCTCAAGCCTTATTTCGGTCCAAACCAGTGGCCGGACGAAACGCTCCTGCCCGGCTGGAAGACTGAGATGCTGGAGTATTACGATGCTATGGAAGAGCTCGGGCACAACCTTCTTCCGCTCTATGCACGGGCGCTGGACCTGCCAGCGAACTATTTCGACGGCATGTTCAACGATCCTCTGTGGACTACACGCAACCAGCATTATCCCGCAGTCGAGGGTGAGGAAAATCAGTTCGGGATCGCGCCGCACCGCGACCACGGTTTTATTACCCTGCTGCCCGTGACCGATACACCGGGCCTACAAATTCAAACCAAGTCCGGGCGCTGGCTGCCTGCCAACACGATCGAGGGCGCCATCATCATCAATACGGGCGAATTCCTCAACCGCTGGACGAATGGTCGTTTCATGGCAACCCCGCACCGGGTGATCCCACCGAAAACGGACCGCTACTCGCTGGCTTTTTTCTTCAGCCCTTCATGGGACACGATCGCCGAGCCAATGCCTACCTGCGTCGGCCCCGACAACCCGCCGAAGTTTACACCGGTGCGTTTTCTCGACTATCGCGACTGGTACGTGAACCAAAACTATCTCAACGAAATTGGGAAATCGCAGCCAGAGCCACCAACCCCCGAAGAGAGCCGATTCTCGTTTTAGGTGCTGCTCTCCACTCTTGCGCTAAAGTAGCAGACGATCAGCGTAAAGACCGGATGACCGATTCCAAAATGTTTCAGCCCACGGTCAGGGATCAGGCCGCCTAGAAGTTAAAAACCAAATTTGAGGGAAGAAACATGATCCACGAACTACGCACCTACACAACACGTCCCGGCGCCATACCCGAGATACTCAAAATCAATGAGGAAGTTGGTCGCAAGGCGCGTGGTAATAATTACGGTGTACTGGAGGGGTACTGGTACACAGAAATCGGTCCGCTGAATCAAGTCATGCATCTTTGGCAATACGAGAGTTACGAGGAGCGCACACGACTGCGCACTGAGCTGAGCCAGGTCGAAGACTGGACGCAAAAATATGTGCCGGCTCTTCGACCGCTTCTTGTCGACCAGACAACCCGTTTCCTCAACCCAACAAAGGATCTTGTTGCCCCAGCCAAGGAGGGTAACTTCTATGAGTTCCGCAATTATAGGCTTAAGCCGGGCACAGCGATGGGCTGGATGAAGCGGTTTATCGACGTCATGCCCACGCGCGAAAAATATTCACAGAATGTGTGCGCCTGGATTACGGAAGGCCCAAACCCCAACGAGGTATGCCATTTATGGGCCTATCAAAGCCTCGAGGAACGGATGGAAACCCGCAACGGAGTCGCAACCGAAAAGGCCTGGCAAGAGTTCGCTACAGCAGGCCGCGAGGACCTCGAGGAGATGCACTCCACGATGCTATTCCCGTCTAACTTCTCGCCGCTTAAGTAGAGCAGATCATTCCTCCGGCGGCAGGATTTCTTGAATACATATTTGATCGACGAGGTGGCCACGGCTGATATCGTCGAGGTGGGCGCGCTTATGTTGGTTTGCGAGATCAGCGCCAACCCCCTGGGTCATCGCCATGACCACCGACTTATCGCTCATGTCGAGCCAGAAACTGCGACGCACAAGCCTGCCTTCAGCGTCGCGCGCGAAGGGATCATCGGGATTCTGCCCTAGATCAGGGCTATAAAAATCAGACATCTAAAATCTCATAGCAGTCGTGGGTTGATGTTGTGACACAACCGCAGCACGACTGATAGAGGATTACGTCGCCTTCGTCCGAGAAAACTGCCCATGCGATGCTAGCCATCCTAAGGACGGACATGCGAGTTTCCTCGCCATTAACCTAGTCTTTTGGCGAACTTCGCCCATTTACGCATGGCCACTCTGAAGCCAATTTGTCAATTCAGGCGGGTGCGATAATCTATCGAAAACTATGGGAACGGGAGAATACGATGAAAACTATCGACCTCAACAATCCTGACATGTCGGACCGGATTGCGCGCTTTAGAGATCTGAAGCCCTACAAGCAGTCGATTATGGAAGGCACAGGCATTCCTGCCGAGGCCGTCGAGATTGTCTCTGCAAAGTCAGTATATCCGTTGATGTCGCCGGAGGGATGGGAAGGCAGATCCAAGATAGCACCGGTCAAGGGTATGGACGGCCTTACCGTTACAATCGCCGAATGCCCACCAGGCAACAATCCCGGCCTACACAGCCATTCCCACACGGTCGAGAATTTCTTCTGCTTGAACGGGAAGTTCAGGATTTCCTGGGGCGAGGATGGCGAGAACTCGGTTGAACTCGAGCCGCTCGATTTTATCTCAGTGCCGGCCGGCGTCTATCGCGACTTTAACAACATCTCGGACGAAACCGCACGATTGCTGGTGATGATTCAAAACGTCAAGGGGGATGTTAAGGACGAAGTGGTATTTCACCCGCATGTGGGGAAAGAAATCGCTGAAAAGTTCGGCGAAGACACCGTCATCGCGATGGACAAGGTCGGTTTCCGCTTTGCCGATCGGATCGCTGCCAAATGATTACGCAGCACGCTATACTGGGCGGCCCGATGTGTGGGACGAGGTAATTTTGATAGACCACCCATCGGGCCCGGGAACATAGAAGGAATCATGAACCGAACCGGATGTGATCTTGCTCGGTTTGAGTTTCTTTTTTGTGCAGAACGCTCGCATGGCCTTGATGTCATCCACCATAAGGTCGACCGGCGCCACTTCGCCCTCGCGAATCTTTTTCCGTGACCTGCTGAGGACCAAATGTGTGCCACCGCGCAATTCTAGTACTGCGAAACGTTCGGTTTCAAAAACCGCCCGCAATCCCAATAACTGCATAAATTTGCTGGCCTGCGGCACATTTTTTACATGCAGGGAGACATGCCCCAGTGCAACCGGTGGTCGACCATTCTTCGTACTGGGCATTCGTTTCTCTCCTGCATGATGTCGTACCATTCGCGTTGCCATATAAGCATGTACACGATGGACAATTGCTACGACTATGATCGCGCAAATCTTTGGGGAACGAAACCATGAGCTTTGATGACATTCTGTTCGAAAAGACAGACGGCGTTGCCACCATCACTATAAACCGCCCAGATAAACTCAATGCCTTCAGCGGGCATACCATCGAAGAAATGATCGACGCCCTGCAGGACGCCGGCTGGGACAAATCGATCGGCGTTGTGGTCATTACGGGGGTCGGCGAACGAGCTTTTTCGTCCGGCGGCGACCAGTCCCTCGAGAACAAAGCTACCGAGGGCTATGGAAGCCGCCGGGGTACAACCGGCATTCCAATCGAGGAATTTCAAGGTCTTATCCGCGAAGTCCCCAAGCCAGTGATTGCTAAGGTTCGTGGATACGCAATCGGAGGCGGCAACGTGATTGCAACTGTATGTGATCTAACGATCGCCGGTGAAAGCGCCATCTTCGGCCAGGTTGGACCCAGCATGGGCTCTGTTGATCCCGGGTTTGGTACCGCCTACCTCGCTCGGGTGGTTGGCGAAAAGAAGGCGCGGGAAATTTGGTATATGTGCCGCCAATACACTGCACGCGAGGCGCTCGGGATGGGGCTAGCTAATACTGTGGTGCCGGACGCCGAGCTTGACACGGAGGTCGCTCGCTGGTGTGCCGAAATCATGGACAGGAGTCCAACGGCACTGGCGATTGCGAAGCGCTCATTCAATGCCGATACAGACCATATCAAGGGGATCGGGGCGATGGGATTCGAAGCGCTGAAGCTGTATTACGCTACCGAGGAATCCAAGGAAGGCGGGCGCGCTTTTCAGGACCGGCGCAAACCGGAATTTCGAAAATATGTGAAATAAGGTCAGACATACATCGATGGAACAGGATGCTAAGATATACGTAGCGGGGCACCGCGGACTAGTAGGCCAGGCGCTAGTGCGCCAACTCAATGCACAGCATCACACGAACATCGTGACCCGGACGAGCGCGGAGCTCGACCTAACCGAGCAGGCGGCGGTACGCGAATTTTTCGCGGCAGAGCAACCGGACTATGTCCTTAACGCCGCTGCGATCGTCGGTGGTATTTTCGCCAACGAACTGTATCCGGCAGACTTCATCGCTGGAAATCTTCAGGTCCAAACCAACCTGATCGACACCGCTTATCGATTCGGCGTGAAGAAAATGCTGTTCCTCGGTTCGACGTGCATCATGCCGCGCGACGCACCCCAGCCTATGAAGGAAGACTACATTCTCACCGGGCCACTAGAGGAAACCAACCAGTGGTACGCGGTAGCCAAGATCGCGGGTATCAAGATGTGTCAGGCCTATCGTCGCCAATACGGATTTGACGCAATCAGCGTGCAGCCGACTAACCTTTTCGGGATCGGTGACAATTTCGACTATGAAACCTCGCATATGGCCCCTGCGATGATCCGCCGGATGCACGAAGCAAAGTTAGCCGATACGGAGAGCGTCACCATCTGGGGTACCGGGAAGCCCCGGCGCGAGATCATGTTCGCCGACGACATGGCCGACGCCTGCGTCTATCTGATGCAGAATTACTCCGACGAACCCTTCGTTAACATCGGCACGGGCGAGGACATCTCGATCGCCAACTTCGCCGCCCTGGTCGCTGATGTAATTGGCTATACAGGGTCATTCGAATACGACACCTCGCGCAAGGATGGGACGCCGCGCAAGCTCGTTGATGTGACTCGACTTAGCGAACTTGGATGGCGCTCGAAAATCAATCTCCGTGAAGGGATTGAGCGAACGTATTCCTGGTATCTTGAGAATGAGGACAACTTACGAACACTCAGCGCCGAAAACCTAGCACGCTGATGCAATCCACGCCCGGGGAACGCGCGGCAGACATAAGCAAGTTCTTGTAGCCTTGCACCAAGATCCCGCAACTTTCGCCGTCCTCTAAAGCGAGGCCGGCCGCGCTTGTCGTGATTGTCTATTTCAAACAGCAGGAGGGTGGCGCAGCACCCAACATCACGCCATGGCCGCCCGGCATCACCCGCTGAAGCTAGGATAATAACGTCTCTGCGCTCGCGGTCTGTCCGTTGCCCGATAACGGCCTCGCCAACAGCACTGCGAAAAATGTGATTGAAGAAATGACAAGCAAGATGTCGGCAGATGTTTTACAAGCCATCGTAAATTATCTTTCTTTTTTGTCGCCACCCGCCGACGCGCGATAGATTCAACAAGCCCCAAAGAACAAGGGAGAATAGCCATGGCCGCCTATTGGCTCGCACGTTCATTGATCAATGATCCTATCGAGTACAAAAAATACACCGACCACATCCCCGATATTCTGGCGAAATATAACGGGCGCGTCCTAGCGCGCGGTGGCGAAAAGAAGGTGCTCGAGGGCGAAACACCTTACGAGCGTTTCGTCGTAATCGAGTTCGATTCCCTCCAAGAGGCCGAAACCTGTTTCAACTCACCCGAGTATATCGAGGCTGCGAAGTTCCGTCGGGTGCCGGGGATCGCTCAGAACGAACTCGTCATCGTCGACGGCGGCGACGCAACACCTCGCTAGCTGGAGTCGCTCTTTCCGGAAACAGTCCGGCTAGCCCATCCCGGCTTGCGGCGCACACTCCGCGCTCGGTGATCAGTCCAGTCACAAGACGCGCAGGCGTTACATCGAACGCATAGTTAACTGCCTTCGCACCATCCGGCGTAAGTTGGACCTTCGTAATGCTGCCTTCAGCCGTTTTCCCGGATATATGGGTAACCTCTTCCTGATCACGTTTCTCAATAGGAATGTCACGCACACCGTCCATGATCGTCCAATCGATCGTCGGCGATGGTAAACCAACATAGAACGGCACGTCGTTATCATCGGCTGCTAGGGCCTTGAGATAGGTGCCAATCTTGTTCGCAACATCGCCTGATGCCGCGGTACGATCGGTTCCCGTGATACAGAGATCAACCAGCCCCTGCTGCATCATGTGGCCGCCCGCATTGTCTGCAACCACACCATACGATACTCCATGGCGCTCTAGTTCCCATGCCGTGAGTGCCGCTCCTTGGTTACGCGGACGCGTTTCATCGGCCCACACGTGGACCGGGATACCGGCATCATGGGCCTTGTAGACCGGCGCCAGCGCAGTACCCCAATCGACCGTCGCCAGCCAACCGGCGTTGCAGTGTGTAAGGATGTTGATCGGACTGTTGCCACCACGCGCCTCGTAAAACTCTCTAATCACTTCGAAACCGTGATCGCCGATGGCGCTGTTGATCGCTACGTCTTCATCACAAACCTGTGCTGCTCGTTCATAGGCTATACCGACGCGTACATCTGTTGGTTGAGATTCCAGGCGCAACAGCATGTCGTCGAGCGCCCATCGGAGGTTAATGGCAGTTGGTCGTGCAGCCATAAGCATCGCATGGGCATTAGCGAGACCCGAATCCGTGCTGTCTTCACGCATCGCAAGGGCCATGCCGTATGCCGCTGTCGCGCCAATCAGCGGCGCGCCGCGGACTAGCATATCGCGAATTGCATGTGACGTATCCTCAAGCGAAGTCAGTTTGGCTACGTCGAAACGGTGGGGTAGCTGGGTTTGATCGATAACTTCAACCGTTGCCCCGTCATCACCCAGCCAGATGGTGCGATAGGCTGTCCCGTCAATATTCAAACACCAACCCCCTTGCAGATGCGGAACGTGAAGATACCGTCACCCTCAACAGCCTCAATTAACTTGTTGCCCGTGGTCTCACAGAAATGCGTAAAATCCCGGACCGACCCCGGATCTGTCGAGATCACGCGCAGGGTCTTCCCCTCCTGCATCATCTTCAGCGTCTTCTTAGCCTTCAAAACCGGCAGGGGACATTTAAGACTGGTGGCATCTAGAAATTGCTCTTCGTCTGGTGCCATATCCGCCCTCAGTTCACATTGACCAGTTTTCTAATATACGAATACACTAACCCAATGAATCCGGAGGTGCGCCAGGAAAAAGTTAGCCAGACGAGCCAGTTGTTGAAATCACCACCCGATGAACGGCGCCTCCAGAGCATGTTCCGTTTGAACCACGGAAAAAGTCCGTCGGCGAACCCGGACCGCTTATCCGGACCAGACAGTCGGCCCTCTCTCAGCAACTCGCAAAGCGGCACCACGCTGATGTGATAGCAATCCACCATGATACCCCAAATAATTTTTATTCTATTTCGAGCGCGCAACCTAATCAGTGCTAAGGAAGGTCTATGATCTCTGTTGTGCCGATGCCAAGAATGCCTCTACCCGGTTAGCATGAACAAAAGCGCGAGCGAGGATGTGCCAACCATGAACGAAGATACTCCAAAAGTGATTATGCTTTCGCCCAATGAGGTACAGGAGAGAATAGCTTGCGGAACTGCCTATATGGTCGACGTACGTGAACCCCATGAAAACGCGCAACTGCGAATTGCCGGGTCCCATCTGGTTCCACTTTCGAATTTCGATAGTGCGCACATAATCCCGGACGAAGGGAAGGAACTGATCCTTTATTGCCGGGTTGGACAACGGTGCGGCAAAGCGGCTGAATATTTGCTAGCCGCGCGCTATACGGGCATTATCCAACGGATGACTGGCGGTATTCTCGAATGGATGGCAGCCGATTTCCCTGTCGAAACCGGCTGACGCCGCGGCACGCACACGAAGAATATGACAATCTACCTCCCTATCGCCGAAATGTCGGTCGACGTCTTTTTGATCCTGCTGATGGGGGGTGGGGTTGGTTTTCTGTCTGGCCTGTTCGGCGTGGGCGGGGGTTTTCTAATGACACCCCTGCTGATCTTCATCGGCATTAGCCCCGCCGTCGCGGTAGCGACAGAGGCGAACCAGATCGTTGCGGCGTCCGTATCCGGTGTTCTGGCACATATGCGTCGACGCAATGTCGACTTTAAGATGGGCACGGTCCTGACCGCAGGTGGCTTTGCGGGCTCGGGGCTAGGAGTTTTGATCTTTACCTTCCTGCGGGAAATCGGCCAAGTCGACCTTGTGGTGCAACTCAGCTACGTAGTCTTCTTGGGGATAGTCGGATTCCTGATGCTTTTCGAGAGCGCCCGCGCCATCTTCAAAAACCGAGCCGGGACTGCGACACGCGGAAAGCTTCACCAGCACACGTGGCTGCACGGACTTCCATTTAAGATGCGTTTCCGGCGGTCGCGCCTTTATATCAGTGCTCTGCTGCCGCTCGGGATAGGATTTTTCGTTGGTATCCTCGCAGCAATTATGGGCGTTGGCGGCGGGTTTCTGATGGTGCCGGCGATGATTTACCTCCTCGGTATGCCCACGGCAGTGGTAGTGGGCACTTCGCTGTTCCAAATAATATTCGTTACCGCCAATGTCACTTTCCTGCAGGCTATCAACAATCAGACTGTGGATGTGGTGCTCGCTCTACTCCTACTCACCGGCGCTGTTGTTGGCGCACAAATTGGGACGAAGGCCAGCGGACGCCTGCGCGGCGAAGAACTTCGCGGTCTACTCGCGCTTATGGTCCTAGGTGTCTCTGCTAAGATCGGAGTCGAGCTCGTTTCGACCCCGGAAGACGTCTACTCAATTAATGAAACTCCGGGGTTTGGCCTATGATCGGCATGGCCCCCATAAGCAAATACGCACGCATTTTCCTAATGATCGCGACCGGACTGGTCATCTCTCAAATTCCGGCCAGCGCTTCGCGTGATGACGTGCTGGTGATCGACCTGAGTCAGGACCTGATCGGAATCAGTACCAGCTTCAGCGGTGCCGACGTGCTTCTATTCGGCGCGACACAGGTTGAAGGTGATATAATTGTAGTCGTACGTGCGCCCAGCAGCCAAGTTATAGTCCGCCGTAAGAACCGCGTTGCCGGAATCTGGGTCAATACCGAAGAACTCGTCTTCAACAAGGCGCCAGGCTTCTACTATGTTGCCGCATCAGCTCCGCTCAAAGACTTGTTACCCGGCCCCATTCTCGAATCACTCCAGATCGGCACCCGTCAAATCGCGTTCAAACCGCACCTCTCGATGCCCGGCAACAAGGAAGAAGATTTTCGCAAAGCGTTGGTTCGAAATAAGCAACGAAGCGGCCTCTATACGAGCGGAATCGAAGAAGTGGATTTCCGGGGAGACCGTCTTTTCCGAACACGGGTAGCCCTTCCGGCAAACGTGCCAACCGGCGACTATCAGGTTACAGTCTACCTCGTCAGTGGTCGGGCGATATCAGACATATCCGAATCTATACTGCGTGTTCGTAAAGTTGGATTCGAAGCTAAAGTCACAGAGTTCGCATTTGAACAGGCACCTCTCTATGGATTAATTGCTATCATCATCGCATTAATCGCCGGCTGGTTCGCTAGCGTAGTGTTCCGCAAGATCTGAGCATCATGTCCGTTTCGTCCCCCAACACCCCATTTTTAGGTAGCGACCGTTCCACTAATGAACGTGCTGCGATATTTCTTGTAGTTGTAGACAATTCTCCTGAAATGAGAGTCGCCCTCCGCTGGGCTAGCCTGCGCGCACGACGAACCGGCGGGAAGGTTGGCTTGGTCCGCGTTATTCGAAAGGCCGATTTCCAGCACTGGGCGGCCATCGGTAACCTAATGCAGTTTGAAGCGCGTGAAGAGGCGGAACAACTACTCCAAGAACATGCCGCCGATGTTTTCCATCTGTATGGCGGCATGCCCATCCTTTATCTCCGGGAGGGTGAAACGAAGTCTGAGGTCGTCAATTTAATACAGGAAGATAAAGATATTCGTCTCTTGGTACTTGCCGCATCTACAAGCCGTAGAGGACCAGGGCCCCTCATCACCCACCTTACAAAAAAAGTAATCAGCCGAATTCGTATCCCAGTAACCATAGTACCCGGCGGATTGACTGATAGTCAGATTGACGATCTCGTTTAATTAAGCGGGTATTATTTATACCAAAGAATAACACTTGGGGAAATCCGTGAAACGCTTTTCTGTAATTTTTCCAGGACTCTTATTAGCCACAATAATATTTATAATATCTGATTTTTTGAGTCAGTATATTGGGAAAAACATACTTGGTTATCCAAAGAGTCCGATTTCCACGGTAATGTTTTCTATAATTCTTGGTATATTAATAGGGAATTTGTTCAATATACCATCTATCTTTTCTGCGGGTCTTTCTTTCTCACTGAAATTCATACTCCGACTGGGAATTGTTCTTTTAGGAATTCGTCTAAGCTTTTCGGATGTCGCCTTATACGGCGCAACCTCTGCTGCGTTAATAGTAATTTGTATAATATCAGTTATTTTAATCATATATGTAATGGTGCATTACTTTAAAATATCGGCCTCAATGTCGTACTTAATAGCAATTGGGACCTCTATTTGCGGTGCCAGTGCGATCGTTGCGACAGCGCCCGTTATAAACGCCAAGAAAGCCGAGGTGACTTACGCAATAGCCAATATTACGATATTCGGAATTATTGGAATGTTTCTTTACCCATATTTGGCAAACCATCTGTTCCAGGGCGACGTCAATCGCATTGGATTGTTTCTCGGCACAGCAATTCACGAAACAGCGCAAGTAGCGGCGGCAGGGCTTATTTATGAACAACAATTTAATGATGCGCGCGTTCTGGAAATATCTACTATAACGAAACTAGTCAGAAACACGTTCCTGATAGTAATGATACCTTTGTTTGCGTACTTTTATACAAGAAACAGCTCAAACAAACATACTTCTTATTCAATACTGAACATATTTCCATTATTTGTATTGGGCTTCTTGGTCATGGTAATCGTTCGCAGTGTTGGGGACGGTCTCTTTATAAATGACCATGGCGTATTTTCAAATGACTTTTGGAATCACGCTATAATTACAATGAAATCTACGTCCGCAGTACTTCTTAGTATTGCTATGGCATCCTTGGGTGTTTTAACGAACCTTAAAGAAATAAGAACTATGGGTTACCGCCCATTCCTTATAGGTTTCGTTGCAGCCTCCATGATCGGATTAGTTAGCTTTCTTATTATATCGTTATTTATTTGATATATTATTTTCTTTCTCAATAATTAAACGAAATTGTTTTTATTAAATTTTCGTTCGATATTTGACTTTCGATGCTTGAGCCCTGGCATTTGGATTGGGCCCTCGATCGTCTGGGTTACGAATTGGCGCACGTAATCATTAGCAGTCGTATCGAGATCTGAAACAGATCCCTGCCATACAACGCGCCCTTCATGCAGCATCACGACTCTTTGAGCAATGCGGCGGACGACCGCTAGGTCACTTACGATAGAAATAACAGTCGCGCCTAGATCATTTACCCGATCATTGACCAGGTCACCAATAACGTTGCTCATAATCGGATCAAGGCCAGCGGTCGGCTCGTCGAGGAACAATATGTCCGGGTCACTCGCGATCGACCGCGCTAGCCCAACCCGCTTCTGCATGCCACCTGATAGCGCAGCCGGCGAGAGGTCTGCCGTGTTCTCCGTCAAACCAACCAGCTTTAGCTTCTCGATCGCTGTTTCGCGAGCATCCACGCGCGACATATTCCGTTCATGTAAAATGCGAAATGCAACATTTTCCCAGACGCTCAGGCTATCGAAAAGCCCCTGGCGTTGGAAAAGCACCCCGAACCGACGCATCCATAGCATGCGCTCTTTTCCAGACATTCCGACGGTTTCTTTACCGTCAACTACAATCGATCCAGTATCCGGCTCGATTAGTCCCAGGATGCATTTTAACAGCAGTGATTTCCCGCTCCCCGACCCACCAATCAGGACGAGCGATTGCCGAGGACGGAGTACTAAATCGACTTTGTCTAACGCGTGCACGCCATCAAAGCTAAGTCCAACGCCCCCCAGGCAAATTTTGGCACTGTCCTCTATAACGGTCACTGCATCGTCGGCATGGTCAAACTATGGCCCTCGCGAACACCCGATTTCGGCCAACGAGACGTCACCGCCTTTAGCCGCGTGTAGAAACGCACGCCTTCCATGCCATGCATATGGGTATCGCCGAACAGCGAACGTTTCCAACCACCGAAGCTATGGTAGGCGACCGGCACCGAGATCGGCACATTTACGCCGACCATGCCGATCTGAGCTCGCTCCGTAAAATCTCGTGCCGCATCACCGTCTTTGGTAAAAATTGCAGTGCCGTTGCCATATTCGTTGCGGTTCACCATGTCGAGTGCGCTTTCGTAATCCTTAGCGCGAACCACCGAAAGAACCGGGCCAAAGATCTCTTCCTTATAGACGCTCATATCCTCGGTGACGTGATCGAATAGGGTTCCGCCCATGAAGTAGCCATTCTCATAGCCCTGGAGCTGAAGACCACGGCCGTCTACGGCGAGCGTTGCACCCTCTTCGACCCCCTGACCTATCAGGTTCAGGATGCGCTCCTGAGCCTGCTTAGTGACCACGGGCCCCATCTCGATATCATCTGCATTGCCCGGGCCGATCTTCAACTCCTGAATCTTAGGTATTAGACTGCCCACTAGTGCATCAGCCGCCTCGTCACCCACGGCAACCGCGACAGAGACCGCCATGCAACGTTGACCAGCGGAGCCGTAGCCCGCACCTATCAAAGCATCGCTAGCCTGCTCAATGTCCGCATCCGGCATGACAACCATATGGTTCTTGGCGCCACCGAGAGCCTGGACACGCTTTCCATGCTCAGCAGCAGTCGCATAGATGTAGGACGCGACAGGCGTAGATCCGACAAATGAAACTGCGTCGATATTAGCATGGGTGAGCAGAGCATCGACCGCCTGCTTGTCGCCGTTCACCATATTGACTACGCCCTCGGGCACTCCTGCCTCATGAGCGAGCTCTACCAGCCGATACGGACAAGAGGGGTCACGTTCGGAGGGCTTGAGGATGAAGGTATTTCCGCAAGCAATCGAGAGCGGGAACATCCAAAGTGGGATCATAGCCGGGAAGTTAAACGGCGTTATGCCAGCACAAACGCCCACGTGCTGGCGGATCGAAAAGGCATCGACCCCTGTACCAACATCCTCGGTAAATTCACCGCGCATAAGGTGCGGAATTCCACAAGCAAACTCTACAACCTCCCGGCCACGCAAAATATCACCTTTTGCATCTTCGATTGTCTTGCCGTGTTCCTCAGTAATCATCGCGGCGAGTTCGTCCGTATGCGCGTGAATTAACTCGTTGAACCGGAACATTATGCGAGCGCGCCGTAAGGGCGGCATCGCCGACCATTCCGGCAATGCAGCCTTCGCTGCCGCCACTGCCGCATCCACATCAGCGGCGCTGGCAAGGCGGACTTGAGCAATCTGGTCGCCAGTCGCTGGGTTGAACACCGGACCTGTCCGGTCGGATAATCCGGCAGTGGCAGCGCCATTGATCAGGTGATCCAGGATCTTCATCTTCATTTTCTCCTCGTTTTGGTGCACGCACCGTTAACCGTGCATTGGCGCATTCGAAAGCGCAACGTCACTATAGCTGGGTATCGGGAACAGTTGGACTCAAAGCGGCTTCGGTTCAGGCTCCGTCCATCTCGGGTGCAATCGCGCTAAGCTTGCCGCGAAAGAACACCAGAGGATTGCCTTCGCGTGTCACGAAGCGTTCAACCTCGCCGATGATGATAACATGGTCACCGCCATCATGATGCACCACATTCCTGCATTCAAAGCGCCCCAGACAGCCGTCAATAAGTGGCGCACCGCCAAGGCCCTCATCGCAACTGAGTTCTGAGAACTTGTCGACGCCAGACTTCGCAAAGGCCATGCATTCATCCGCTTGCGCATCGCCGAGAATATGAACACAGAAATGGCTCGCCGTCTCGATTGCCTGCAGACTGGTCGAGCTGCGGTCGAGGCTCCACAGGATCAATGGCGGGTCTAGGGATACCGAGTTAAAGGAACTAGCGGTGACCCCCACCAACTCACCATTCTTACCCTTGGCTGTCACGATCGTCACACCGGTCGCGAAATTGCCCAATGCATTGCGGAACTCTCTGCTGTCGAAAGGTGTGTTCGGCACGGCTTTGTTCCTCTTCATCCCGGGAGTTTCCGGGCGACTGAAGCCGGGAAACCAATAGACTTCAGGTGTAGCGTCGACAGCCCGAACATTGCAACAGGTGGGGCGCGCAAGTGATCACTTTGTGGGCAAATGAAGCTGCCAACGGTGCAATCCCAGCACCACAACCGCGTGGACCAGAATTGATATTACGCCCTGTTACGAACTGCTCGGTTAAGCGTTGCTCCCCGATTAGCCGGCGGAATGTTAATGAAAACTATAATTTTAAGTAAATCCTTACACAAATTTTATTTTTTAAGTAATAAAAAGTAAAATTTCTATATTTCTATCACATTATATATTTTTTAAATAAACTTATAGTATTATTTACATGTATCAATTTCATAATGACATATTTTAGTTCTATTTTTGTAATTTTAACTGTATTCCCTGCCTTGACAGATTTCGAACATAATATGCGACACTTCTCTCGATCCACAGACTATGGTGGTTCGTGAGATCTAGATCTGAAATAACCCAAAAGGGGAAGAGCATGCCTGATGGTATGATTGAGAAGTTCAAGCGGGGAATAGCCCAGCTTACCGAACTGGGACTCCTGCTGATCGCACTGGCGATCGTGCTGGACATTCTCGTTGTCGGTGATTTGCCGTTTTTCGGCGGCGTAGTCAGCGAGTTGATCGCCCTGATCGATACGCTCGGCGAGAACGGTATCGTCGGATTGATCGCGGTTGCGATCATTCTTTGGCTGTTCGCCAAAAGAAATCCGGGTTAAAGAGCTTGCACCGTCTCGCCGAAATACGGGCGAGACGGAACAGCTTGATTATTTTGGAGCCGCTCCGGACTATGTCCGGGGCGGTTTTCCTTTGCCTGACCGGAACGTGCACTTGAATCCACGCGGAGGCATAGCCATTCTGGGACCTTAACCTGTTAAGGACTGCCAGAATGCCCATGACTTCGCCGCGCAACGGCGTCTCAATCAACTATGAAGTCCATGGCGACGGACCACCGCTGATACTTGTCAGCGGCACCGGCCACGACATGCATTTCTGGGCGGGCCAGATTCCGTATTTTTCAGAGAATTTCCGAACGATCGTATTCGACAATCGCGGAGTTGGGATGTCCAGCGTGCCCACGCCCGGCTACAGCCTCGCCGAAATGGCAGACGATACCGCCCATGTCCTCGACGCAGAAGAGATAGACTGCGCCCATGTCATGGGTTTTTCCATGGGCGGTCATATTTCCCAAGAGCTCACCCTCAACTATCCCGAACGTGTAATGAGCCTCGGCATTCATCACAGCTGGGCACGAAACGGTGCACGGCTCAAGAAATTCCAGGAGACAAGGGTTTATCTAGCGCAGCATGACCAGCGCGTCGCGCTGGCCGAGATCAGTATGCTGGCACTCCATTCCAGTGCCTATTACGATCAGCATGTTGCGGAAATGGACGCCCACCGTGCTTTCTTGCTCGAGAGATCACCAGTCAATGCCGGCTGGATCGGCCAACTCAAAGCCTGCATCAACGGTGACACATTTGATCGGCTGCCGGCCATCACCGTCCCGACCCTAGTCACCTGCTCTAACCTCGACCTGATCGCTTCACCACATCTATCCGCCGAGATCCATGCACAAATTCCGAATTCTGAACTCCGCATTCTTGAGGGAACCGGGCATGTGGCGCTAATGGAAGACCCTAAAGGCTTCGCCGACGTCTGTATCGACTTTCTGAACCGGACGGCATAGGCGTCGCGGCCCTTGAGCCGTTCCCTGACCCGGCCAATACTTCTAGGACGAAACGGTGAGTAACACCGCAAATGAGGGAGAAACGTCTATGCTCGGACAAATCATGGACAAGCAGCTGCTTATCTCGAGCCTACTGCAGCATGCCGACAATACTTCCGGCAACCGAGAGATCGTGACTCGGACGGCCGAGGGCCCCATCCACCGCTACACCTATCGCGACGCTCACAGACGCGCACGCCAGCTGGCAAACGCACTCCGGGCATTGGATGTGCAGATGGGAGACCGGATCGCAACTATGGCGTGGAACACCCATCGGCATTTCGAGGTGTATTTTGCTGTGTCAGGATCAGGTGCCGTCACACACACACTGAACCCTCGCCTTCATCCCAGCCAGCTAACCTACATCATGAACCACGCCGAGGACGCCTTTGTCTTCGTGGACGCAAACCTGCTTCCACTCATCGAGTCGGTCGCGGACGCTTTACATCATCTGAGGGGCGTTATCGTCATGACCGATCGCGCACATATGCCTGAGACGGCGCTCCCGAACATCCTTTGCTACGAAGAGCTGGTCGCAGGCCATTCCGACGATTTCGAATGGCCTGTATTTGACGAAAAAACAGCTTCCTCTCTCTACTACACGTCCGGCACTACCGGGAACCCGAAGGGTGCCCTGTTCAGCCACCGGTCAACGGTGATCCACGCATACGCCTCAGCCCTGCCGGACGTCCTAAACATGGGCGAGAGCGAGGTGATCCTACCGGTAGTGCCAATGTTCCATGTCAATGCTTGGGGTATTCCCTACGGCGCGACCATGGTAGGCGCGAAGATGGTGTTCCCAGGACCAAAGCTCGACGGCGCCAGCATACACGAACTCCTAGTCGACGAAGGGGTCACATTCGCTGCCGGCGTTCCTACAATCTGGCTCATGCTTCTTGCCCACTGGCGCGAGACGCAAAGCAGTGCCCCCGCGCTCAAGCGGACGGTCATCGGCGGTTCAGCGGGCCCGGAATCCATGATCCGGGAGTTCCAAGACGACCATGGGGTAGAGGTCCGCCATGCCTGGGGTATGACAGAGATGAGCCCACTAGGCACCGTCTCGATCCCCAAGCCATCGATGACGGATGACAACAAACGGATGCGCAAGCAGGTCAAGCAGGGTCGTCCGGTGTTCGGCGTCGAGATGC
The DNA here is from genome assembly GCA_002722515.1 of Alphaproteobacteria bacterium. Lineage (GTDB taxonomy): Bacteria > Pseudomonadota > Alphaproteobacteria > UBA6615 > UBA6615 > UBA8079. Next base: position 25,027 of record PBMH01000042.1, read on the forward strand.
GCATCGTCGACGATACAGGTACAGAACTCACCCACGACGGCGATGCATTCGGAAATCTCGAGGTTCGTGGTCCGTGGATCATCGATAACTACTTCAAGATGGACCAGTCGGATTCCCATAATGCGCAGGGCTGGTTTGCGACCGGCGACGTCGCCACCATCGACCCGGACGGCTACATGGAGATCACGGACCGTTCGAAGGACGTGATTAAGTCGGGTGGTGAATGGATCGGTACCATTGAGATCGAGAATCTCGCTATGAGCCACCCGGATGTTGTCCAGGCCGCCGTCATCGGAGTGCCGCACCCCAAATGGGATGAACGGCCCCTGCTGATCATCGTGCCGGCCACCGATAAATCTCTGACCCATGATGACATGACCGACTTCTTGAGAAACAAACTCACCAACTGGTGGCTACCTGACGATACGGTACAGATAGATGAATTGCCGCTGGGTGCAACCGGCAAGGTTCTCAAAACCAGACTGCGCGAGCAGTTCGGAGACCACAAGCTGCCGACCGTTTAGTCGGCGTACGTAGAAGTGATTTAACCCCGAACCGACAGAGAAATATTCTGACCATGCAAGACACTGTCACAATCGATTATCTTCTGCAGTTGAGGTTTGACGACGCGCCGCAAAATATACCCGACGCGCTAGAGACAGAGGCTTGGCACTCCATAGCGAACCATCAATCCTGCCGCAGTTACACAGACAAGACAGTTAGCGCAGAACTGGTGCGCCAGCTCTGCGCACTAGCACTTTGCTCTCCCACCAAGAGTGACCTCCAGCAGCGTGACATCATCATCGTGGAGGACTCGGATAAACGTGCGACCATAAACGCTCTCTTCCCTGGCAGCCCTTGGATCATCGACGCGCCGGTATTTTTGGTCTTCTGTGGGAACAATCGACGCCTGCGCCAGATAAATAAACGCCGCGGCCACCCGTTCGCAAATGATCATCTGGATGCGTTCTTCAACGCTGCCGTCGACGCTGGAATCGCGCTGTCTACGTTCGTGCAAGCCGCCGATTCAGCAGGTCTGGGCACGTGCCCCATCAGCACCATCCGCGATCACTTGGAAATCGTGAATGAGCTTCTGGGACTGCCGGACTGGGTATTTCCAGTCGCCGGTATGACCCTAGGATGGCCGGGACGCGCGCCACGCGTGAACCTGCGCCTGCCGCTAGCAGCGACGGTTCACACTGACACCTATGACGAGGAGGCGCAGAACGCAGCTATCGATGCTTACGATCTGCGCCGCGCCGAGGTACGCCCCTACGGATCCCAGCGCGACCCGGACCGTTTCGGTACGCGCGAGCCCTACACATGGTCGGAAGACAAGGCCCGCCAGTATGCCGAGCCGCAACGCACCAACTTTGGCGCCTATGCGCGCAATAAGGGCTTCGACCTCAGCTAAGTTATTCTGCAGGCGCGATGGCTAACCGAAGCGCGGGCAACAAAGAGACGGCGACAAGAATCCCGACGGCAGCGATCGCCAGCAGCACGAATAAAGTGTCGAACCCCCAACGGCCGTGAACCCAGCCGATAAGTGGCACCGACAAGGCAATTATTGAAAAATTTATTGTGTAGCGCACCGCATAGACACGAGCGCGCCAGTCGCTGCGCGACACACGACCGATGAGCACGTCGTTGATGGGGATCTGGCTGAAGACGGCGAACATGAACGCCCCTGCAACCAGCAGCGCGCTCCACCCCGTTAGGTCCGGCATTAATGAAAACAATACCGCCTGCAATGCAGCCACGGCCATGAACACCCGCCGCACCGGCATACGATCAACGAGGTAGCCCACAACGAGCTGCCCAACTGAGGCAATTGCAAAGGCCAGGAAGGCATAGGACCCGACGGCGGTCGCCGAGACAGCCAGCGCACCCAGTTGTTCGTTGAAGACCTTGGGTAGGCTGAAGGTCGTACTCTGGAAGATCAGACCGCCCAGCGACGAGGTGACCAGGACTATGACCAATACTCGGATCATAGTTGCCCGACCGAGCGTTAGGGTATCAACGCCGCCTGCGGCGTCCGGGCGAGCCCGTTTACGGGCCTCCGCATTTCGTCCCCTCACCACCGCTATATAGATCAACCCCAGAGCCATCGAGACGAACCCCGGCCAGGTGAAGGCCGACCGCCAGCCGACATTATCAATCAACAACGCCGTTATCAGCGCTGCCGATGCGACGCCAAGATTACCGAAGACCCCATTCACCGCAATCGGAACCCCGGTACACCTTCGCCCGTGCACGACGAGAGCGATTCCCACAGGATGATAGATCGCTGCGAACATTCCAATTGCGAACAAACCGATTCCCATCTGCAGCGGCGTGTGCGCAAGTGCTGTAGCTGCAGACGACGCGCCGATACCGATGAAGAACACGGCCATCATGCCCTCACGACTCCAGTGGTCCGCAAGCCAACCCGCGGGAATCGTGAAGAGCGCGAACGCAACGAAGCCTGGCGTCGAATAAGCAATAAGTCGGCCGTAGCTCATGTCCCATTCGATCGCAAGCGTCAGCGCCGCAGCCGTAGCGAAAATGAGCATGAATAGATGGTCTAGAAAATGGCCGACATTCAACAGCAGGAAATGCACACTCTCGCGATTGAGCAAAATGACTCCTACCAGACCGACCAGCCAGCATCGACGATGACCGTCTCGCCATGGATCATCCGGGAATCCTCCGTTGCCAAGAAAACGGCAGTCCCAGTCATATCCTCTGGGTTGATAAAATCAATTCCTGTAGGAGTGAAGGTTTTCATCAGCTGCATATACTCTTCGTTTCCAGGCCCACGCAGATGGGCGTTCAACGGCGTCGCTACATTTCCAGGCGCGATGGAATTAACGTTGATTTTTTCCTTACCGAGCTCAGCAGCAAGCGCGCGGGTCATGTTAACGACCCCGCCCTTCGACGCGCAGTAGCCAGGACAGTTCGGAAAGGCACCGGTGCCCGCGATGGACGATATATTCACAACTTTGCCACCACCATTTTCGAGAAAATGCGGCACTAACGTCTTAACCATGAAGAAATAACCCTTGAGATTCAGGTCAAGCTGCTCATCCCATATTTCTTCGGTGGTCTCCATCACCGGAACCGTCCGAAACACCCCGGCATTGTTGACCAGAATATCAACGCGACCGAACTCGGCGATCACATCGGACACAAGTTTCTCGATCAGCGCCACATCGGAAACGTCCGACTTGAAGGACCTGCCCTTGCCGCCCGCATCCGTAATTTCCTTAATTACCCCGGCAGCTCCGTCATCGTTGCTTTTGTATACCGTCGCAACGGTCGCACCCTCGGCCGCATAACGCTTCGCGATTGCGGCACCTATACCGACTGAACCACCGGTAACAATTGCCACCTTGTCTTTTAACCTCATGAAAAGTCTCCCTTTTATTTATTGGCGCGCTCAGCAATCACGCCGAGCGCAATTCCTCCGTGCGCTCAAGGTCAATCGATAGGTCATCTGTGATCTTCACCCCATAAACCCCTTCTGCTCGCGCACGGCTGACGATACCTTCGCGCACATCATGCAGCACCCGCTCAGGATCTCGCGACTGCGGGTCGCCATAGCCGCCTCCGCCTTGGGCGATAGAGACCAGCGTCTCGCCATCCTCTACCCAGACAATCGAACATTGGTCCAGCTGCTCCGGCTCGCGGTTCCGTTTCGCCTTAAACTGATTCGAGCGAGCGGCCGGTAGCCCGGCCCGCGCGCCCTGGGGTAAGTGAATGTTCCCATCATGGACGAATCCCGCCTCCATTCGGCAATCTACCGGGCCATACTCGACCTCAATCCCCGGCGCACCGCGATGGCGCCCGGCTCCCTCGCTATCGGGTATGAGCCGACGGGTGTGCACATGGATCGGCGTGTAAACTTCATCGAGTTCGACAGAGTCGATGAAACACATGCCGCCATTGCCGACATGAAGCATAGTTAGCCAAGCATCCTGATGTGGCGCACCAGCGCCCGCCGTGTGGCCGAGGAACAGCTGGTTAACATAGGGTTTTCCGTTGCGGGGGTCAGTCCCAGACACAACAGCAGTCGATGGCGGACAAAAACAACCAACCTCGCCCATCCCGAACCCGTCACCCATCTCCGCCATCGCCCGCTGGGTCGCCGACACGATCCGGTCAGCTAGGTTGGTCGTAGAAGCCGAACAGCTGATGGGGTGCTGTGGTACCCCAACTACGCCAGCGTCCTTCAAGTGAAGTGTGATGCGCCTCAGGGATCCCGCATTCTTAGGTACCGTGTGCTCGATAGAATTGAATACCCCGATATATGCCGCGGTACGGGTGCACGATTCAGACACGTTGAGACCGCAGTTCATTTGGTCGGCATTGTCACGCAGATCGACGACAATACGGCCCGCATCCGGGTCTACCGTGACGCTCGACGTCACAGTAACACCCTCCTCAGGCGTCCCGGGAATGGCGTCATGGGTCGACTGCGCCGACGCCGTGCCCTCTGGAATTTCTGCGATCGCATTGGCCATGCGCCTCTCGGAATATTCGAACCATTGGCCAGTAAAGGCGTGTAACATCTCCCACCCAACTTCCCTGCCCAACGCCAACAACTCACGTTCTCCTATCAATGCCGAGCCGAGCATGGCCAGAAAGTCGCCATGCCATTGTTCCGGGACCCGGATACGCAACTGACACATACGTACGATGTCCTCCACCGTCTCGTAGTCCTTGAGCACCTGGACCGCCGGGAAAATCAGCGCCCCCTCCTCGTAAACGTCACGCGCGGTGCCGTGATAGGTCGTCGGAATAGAGTTACCGATGTCCGCCTGATGGGCCTTGGCTAACACCGTGAAGTGGTGGGTGCCGTCATCATCGATGACCGGCATGATAATCGTATGGTCAGCCGGATGAGAACAACCGTGGTAGGGCGAGTTATGAAGAAACGCATCGCCTTTCTTCAAATCCGGATGAAAATCCTTCATCGAGCGCGCCATGATATCCGGACCGGACAATACGTGGATCGGGAGGCTCTCGGCCACAGACAGAAGGTCGCAATCAGCCGTCAGGATGCAGCAGGAGAAGTCCTTCGCACGGTTGAGCACGCCCGAGCGGCCGGTACGCAGTAGCGTGTTGCCCATCTTGGAGGAGATACCTTCGAACCGATTGGCCAAGATGGCGAGCTGTGCGCCGTCGAGTTGCTTGTTAATCACCGATACTACTCCGCTAGGGCTGCATCAGAAGGCTGCCGGACGCCGTCCGCTCAAAACCGGTCGCGCTGTCCGCGATCACCGTTGTGAAGGGAGATTCGATAATCGCCGGCCCCTGAAATTTCTGAGCTACCGCCATGGTCTCGAAATCATGCACAGCCGCATCAACGGCGCCGTCGTCCGCGAAGTAGACCCGGCGGGTACCCGATACCTCGTGCCCTTTGCCCGCACCGAGTCTTCCGAGGCCGCTATCCCGCAGCCCGCAACGCGCGGTCACTGTCCACCCCACATATTCGATGACGGAACCCGGATCGCGAATCGCGAATATACGTTCATGCATGGCATGAAATGCTTCGTTAAGGGTCTCAAGCTCGTCACTGCTGGTAAATCGATCCATTGGCAGCGGCACCTCGATCTCCCAAACCTGGGAGGCGTAACGCGCCTCGACGGAAAACTCAGTCCGCGATGAGACAGCGTTCGATCCAGGCCCATCAATAAATGCCTGAGCCTCGGCCCGCAAATCCTCGAGCGTGCGGTTCACACCTACCTCGTCAAACGCATCAGAGGTGGTGAAGAAGGTCGCGCGATACTCGTTCGTTAGATCCGCCATCAAAGCACCTGCGGCACTCAGTCCGGCGCCAGTTTCCGGGATCAACAAACTAGGACAGCCCAGACGTCGCGCGATGTAGATAGAATTCAGGCCAGCTGCACCGCCCCCCCCGATCAGTACAGCATTTGCGGGATCGATCCCCTGATCGACGGTGATATCCGAAATCGCTTGGACCATATTTTCCGTCGCGACACTGAGGATAGATGCCGCCGCTTCTTCCACCGACAAGCCGAGTGGTACAGCCACATGGCCTTCGACGGCATTGCGCGCACCCGCCGCATCGAGATCCATTGTACCGCCAAGAAAATACCCCGGATCGAGATAGCCTAGCGTCACGCAAGCATCTGTCACGGTGGGCTCCGTGCCGCCTGCGCCGTAGCAGACAGGCCCCGGCACGGCTCCAGCGCTTTGTGGGCCAACATGCAGCAACCCTCCCGCATCAACCCAGGCAATCGAACCACCACCAGCCCCAACGCTCTTGATATCAATTGACGGGAAGCCGGTCATGTGACCCCGAAAGGGCTGTCCAATCCAAGTCTCCTTGGTCAGTGGGATACGCCCATCACGCACAAGGCTGACGTCATATGTCGTCCCACCGGTATCCGCAATAATTACGTTAGCCGAGGCGGATTCGATATCAGCATAGTTACGTCCTGCAATCGGCGCCATGGAGGGACCAGAATTGATTGCGTGGATGGGCTTCTGAGCCAAGTCGCTTGCATCAAGCATTCCGCCCTGAGATGTCAGCACCAGCGTGCGCCCTACGAAGCCGGCGGCAGCAAGACGGTCCGTCAATCCACCCAAATACTTGCCCATCAGCGGCTTTAGTGACGCATCGATCGCCGTCGCCGAAGCACGGCGGTACTCACGGAGCGCCGGGTTGATCAAGTGGGACAGCGTGTAGGGCACACCAGGTAAATTTTCTTCGAGTAGTTCACCAACGCGCAGTTCATGGGACGGATTCGAGATCGACCACAGGAAACAAACGGCTACAGCCTCTACCTCGGATGCCTTGAGTTCCTCAATGATCGCGCGCACGGCTAACTCATCGAGCGGTGTGTGAGGCTCTCCGGCACTGTTGATGCGTTCGGGCACCTCGAATGTGAGCGAACGAGCGATATAAGGCTCAGGATATGCCGCGACGAAGTTGAACGGCTCTATTCGTCCACCCTCGCGCAGAACGAGAACATCCGGGTGCCCGGCGGTCGTGAGAAACGCCGTACGCGCGGTGTTACCGGTGATGATCGCGTTGATAGCGTGTGTAGTGCCGTGAATGAGAGTCTGACCGCGCGCGAGTAGCTCGTGAAGCTCTAGATCCCGGTCAGCCGCAGCAAGTGCAAGCGCATCTAATACCCCAGTCACTGGATCGGCAGGCGTAGTCGGCGCCTTATACATAGAAAGCGCACCACTATCTTCCTCGACGATGAGGTCCGTGAAGGTTCCCCCGGTATCACATGCAAACCGCATCAAATCCCCCTCCCCATAATAGACGAACCGATTGAAGCATTCCGAACCAAATGTTCATAGGACTTCTCGCCCCAAACATATCGAAATTCGACTGTTTCCGGTTGACGCCTGCGGGGTAGGCGTCCAATGCTTCGTATTGATCAAACTGGCGGTTTAGGAACAAAACATGACGCTTCATCCGCAAGCGCAAGCGGTTCTGAACCTACTAAACGAGGCGCCGACGCCGCTCAAGGAAATGCTTCCGGATGAGGCGCGCGAAGCCTATGACCGCTTTATCGTGCCACGCAATTTCGACCCGGTACCGCTTGCCCGTATCGAGGACCGTAAGATTTCCGGGCCGGGCGGCGATATGCGGGTCCGCATCTATTGGCCCAACGACGAAAGCGGACCGTTGCCGGTCTTCCTTTTCTTCCATGGGGGGGGCTTCGTAATCGGCAGCATAGAGAGCCGCGACCCCCAGTGCCGCATGATTTCGCGTGATACACCATGCATCGTCGTCTCCGTAGATTACCGGCTTGCGCCCGAGCACCCTTTCCCCGCCGCGCCTGACGACTGCTGGGCAGCGCTGCAATGGGTGCATGCGAAGGCCGGATCGTTAGGTGGCGATCCGGCCCGGATAGCTGTCGGCGGCGAGAGCGCAGGTGGCAATCTGGCGGCCGGGCTGGCCCTCCGGGCCCGGGACACTGGCGGCCCCGCGCTGAGCGCGCAGATTCTCGTCTACCCGGTCACCGACATGTTCTTTGAACAGGATCTGCCCTCCCGCATGTTTCTCGACGAGGACTACTTTCTGACCCGCGACCAAATGACCTGGTACTATGAGTGTTACACACCGGGAATAACCTCGACGGAAGACATTATGCTGTCACCCAGCAAATCCGCTAACCTGGACAACCTACCATTCACCCAGATAGTGACCGCAGAGTTCGATCCACTGCGCGACTATGGAAAACAGTACGGCGAACGCCTAGCCGCCGCAGGCGTTACCGTGGAATATAGCTGTATGGCCGGCATGATCCACGGATACTGGCACTATGGAAAGCTGATCGATGCCGCCACCGAGGCACTAAATCTTTCGATTAACGCCCTGCAACGCGCTTTCAACGACCGGAGTTGACATCATGGATGCTGCCGCAATCGACAAGGCCGCCACAGCTATCGCCGAGAATAGACTGAACCGAACCAAACTCGACATGCTTTCGGCCGAATATCGCCCCGCCGACCTGAACGACGCATATTCGATTCAGGAGCGACACAATGTAATCCTCAGCAGGAGCGGGCTCGGCAAGCGCGTTGGCTACAAGATTGGCTGCACCACGCCGGTGATGCAGGAATATATGAACATTCACGAGCCCTCATTCGGCGAGGTGTTCGACACAGCGGTTCACCAAGATCACGTCGACCTGACATTCACTAATTATGTGAACCCCGGCATCGAGACTGAAATCGCGGTATGGCTCGCATCGGACATGCCGGCGGCAGATGGGCCGTATACGCGCGATAATGTGCGCAACGCGATCGGCGCCGTAATGATATCTATTGAGATTGTTGAGGCGCGCTATCGGAACTATCGAAAGCTCGATACCCCGACTATGGTCGCCGATAACTTTTTCAACACCGCCGTGATACTCGGCGACCCGGTCCCCAACTGGCATAAAATGGATCTCGCCGCGGCTGAGGGCACGATACTGCTCAACGGCAAGCTACTCGGCACCGGCCTCGGGTCGCTCATCATGGGCCACCCCTTCGAGGCCCTCGCATGGCTCGCCAATCGCCTGTGTGAACGTAGCCGCCACCTCGAGGCGGGAAAGTTCGTAACACTTGGATCCGTGATCGCAACCCACTGGGTCTCACAAGGTGACTGTATCGAACATTCGATACCGGGCCTCGGATCCATCTCGGTATCATTCGCCTAGGTCAGAGATGAAAACGGAGAATAATTTTTATGAAAAGTTATCAGCTCATTGCCGTCAACCAGCCCCTCAAACTCATCGAGAGCGATACGCCGGAACCTCAAGGCTGTGAGGTCCTGCTCAAGATAACTGCCTGCGGTGTCTGCCATTCCGACCTGCATTTCTGGCACGGCTACTACGATCTCGGTGACGGCACTAAGATGACCCTTGAAGACCGCAACATAGAGCTACCATTCACGATGGGCCACGAGCCCGTCGGCGAGGTGGTGGCGGTTGGGCCGGACGCAGACGGCGATGTCGAAACCGGAAAGACTTACCTAATTTTCCCCTGGCTCGGCTGCGGCGACTGCGCTCGCTGTAACGAGGGCCGCGAGAACGACTGTCCAAACACTGCACCGCTAGGGGTACGCCGCCCAGGCGGCTATGCCGACCATGTGGTGATTCCCGACGAAAAGTATCTCGTGGACATCGAGGGGGTAGACCCCCATTACGCCTGCACTCTGGCCTGTGCGGGCATCACCTCTTTCAGCGCGATCCGCAAGGCACGAGACATCGCCACTGACGATAAGCTAGTCATCATCGGTGCTGGCGGCGTAGGACTTACCGGCGTTGGTATAGCAGCTGACTATATAACCAACGAGAAGATCGTCGTGGATGTTGATGAGGAGAAACTCGCCGCCGCGCGCGAGGCCGGGGCAAACCACACGATCAACCCACTGCGCGAAGATGCGCGGGCGGCGATAGCAAGTTTGACTACAGCCGGCGCAGGCGCCGTTGTCGATTTCGTTGCAAATACAGAGACTGCAAGTTTAGGCATCGACGTGCTCCGGCGCGGTGGTAGCTACATCGCCGTCGGTCTCTACGGCGGACGTATCAACATTCCTTCTCTGGCATTGCCAACTCGGGATATAGCGCTGCGTGGTTCCTATGTGGGCACGCTCAGCGAGATGCATGAGCTGATGGGGTTGGTTAAGGCCGGTAAAGTTGACCCGATCCCCGTAGCCTCACGACCGATGTCGGAAGTTACCGAGACACTTCAGGACCTCGAGGCTGGGCGGATTATCGGCCGCGTGGTGGTGGTACCCGAAGGAGCCTAGAGCTCTGAGCCGACCAACCCCATAGCGGCGCACAACAGACCAGGCACCCGGGCCTCCGCCTCTTCGAGCTCCCATGCCGGATACGCCCCAACGCGTGCGCGCCGACCCTGCTGCAGAGCGATGACGGCCCAGCGCAGATGGGCGAAAACCTCCCAAAACCGGACCCTGGCACGATCGGGGACATGCCCGCCGGCCGCCGCGTAGGCGCGATAGAATGTTGTTCGAGAACCCAGACCACCGGCTTCACGATCAGGCGCATTCCCGCGCCAGCAAGCGCCGCAGAACCAGCCAATATCCTCAGCCGGATCACCCCAGCCGGCGAATTCCCAATCCAGAACCGCCGTCAAATGGTCGCCATCAACTAGAAAGTTACCAGTGCGAAAGTCGCGATGGACTAGCCGCGCCTGAATTGCGAGGGGCAGATTCGTCCGGAGCCACGCAAGACCGGCCGCCAGACCATACGATATGTTCGTGGGAAGCGGCGAAAGTGCCTCAACCCAAGTTTCCAGTTGCATCACCCGTTCACTAGCGAAAACCGCCGTTCCCTCCCCACCGGGCGAAACAAGATGAATACGAGCAAGCGCAGCAGCCAATTCGCGAATGAGAGCTACGTTGTCGTCCCGTGCAGTCAATCGATCAACTGCGGTGTCGCCAGCCACATACCGGGTCACCAGGAACGGAATCTTAGCATTCGACAACCACATTGGCTCGGCCACCGGAACACCTGCTGAGTGAGCAATCCGAAGGAACGCAAACTCGTCTGACTTCGAAAGGCTCTCGGGAAGTTGCACATCTGGGCCAGCGCGCAGCACGTAGGGAGTGATCTTTGCCCCTACTTCAACATCAATGCGCCAGTTGTGCTGGACTGCACCGCCGGACATAAGACGTAGACTTGTAATGCGTGCTTCCGGTGACAGGAGCCGGTCAGCGAACCAGATTCCGAGCTGGTCCTCCGAGACCGGAAACCGGGGGGACGGCCCCGCGTGCAGTCCGTCAGGCACTAGTCCCAGCTCCAGAAACCAGTCCCCTCACCTAGCAGGTGACGCGCTATGACCATCTTGTGCACCTCGGAGGCGCCATCGACCAGCTTCGCCTGCGGCGCGTAGCGGTACATCCATTCGAGCGGCAAATCCTTTGAATAACCCCGCGCACCGTTGAGCTGGATCGACGTCGAAATTGTTTTGTGCAGGATCTCAGACACCCAGATCTTAGCCATCGAAACCTCCTTGCGTGCCTGGTCGCCAGTATCGAGTTTCGCTGCGGCGCGCATGGTTAGTAATCGACCAATTTCTATATCCATTGCCGCATCTGCAAGCATCCACTGGACACCTTCGTGATCCGCTAGGACCGACCCGAAATTCTGCCGATTTTTAACATAGCCAAGACATTCCTCGACCGCTCGTTTCGACATGCCCAGCCATCGCATGCAATGCGTCAGGCGCGCCGTACCCAGGCGAATTTGTACGGACTTCATACCTTCACCAACATCCATCAATCGATTCTCGTCCTCGATTTCCAGACCATCAAACACCACCTCACAGTGCCCGCCATGCTCTTCAGGGCCCATGATCGGAATCCGGCGTTCGATGTGCCAACCAGGTTGGTCCTTGTGAAACAAGAAGGTTGTAAGCGCACCTCGCTTGTTGTCCGATGTGCGTGCTAGGAGAATGAAATGTTGCGCCCCCTGGGCCCCGGTAATGAACCATTTGCGGCCGCTGATGACCCACTTGTCGTTCCCCTTGCGTTCGGCGCGGGTCAACATCATCGTCGGGTCGGATCCCGCTCCTGGAGCCGGTTCGGTCATAACGATAGAGGAACGGACATCACCGTCGATAATTGGCTGTAGCCAGCGATCCTTCTGATCTTCGCGTGCAACGCGATCGAGCAGGATCATATTACCGTCGTCGGGTGCGGCGCAGTTAAATACGACCGGCCCGAACCGTGAGCGCGCGGCCTCCTCGTAGAACGTCGCCATACCGACCGTGTCCAGGCCGAGGCCGCCGCGCCCTGCCGGCATCTGTGGCGCCCAAAGGCCAGCGGCCTTGGCCTTCTCCCGCAGCGTCTCAAGTGGAACCTCGGCGATATTTTCGTGATCATCAAAATTCCTTTGGTCCGCTTCAATCGGCATAATCTCGCCGGCAACGAAGCCGGCTACCTTCCGCCGCAGCTCTTCCAGTTCTTTGGGTAGAGAGAAATCCAAACCTGCGTCTCCTGTTTCGTGGCCTACAAGGCCGAAAGGGTCAGGCCACCATCAACACCAATGATCGACCCAGTCATATAGGCGCCCGCCGGGCCGGCGAGCAGTAGCAACACACCGTCGAGGTCTTCCGGGTCACCAAAACGTTTCACAGGGACCCGCTTCCGAATGCGTTGCCCCGGCTCACTGTCGAGGAATGAATCATTCAACTCGGTGCGGATATAGCCGGGGGCAATCGCGTTCACAAGAACACCGTCGCGAGCTAGTTCAAGGGCCAGCGTCTCCGTCATACTCACAAGCCCTGCTTTTGAAATTCCATAGGACTGGGTACGCTTGGCCACGGTTTTCCAGCCCAGAACCGAGGCGACATTGATGATCCGTCCGCCATGGCCATGTTCGATCATATTGCGACCGACCTCACGCGCAACTAGCCAAGCACCCTTCAGATTCGTATCTATCACACGATCCCACTCCTCCTCGTCCATATCGAGAGTCAGGGCCGTGGGCGGCACGCCGGCATTGTTAATCAGGATCTTCACTGCGCCGAGCTGCTGCTCGACAATGCGCACAGCCCGGGCAACAGAGTCCGCTTCCGTAACATCCAGCTCCACTGGCAATGCGCGCCCACCATCGGCCTCGATGATTGCAGCCAGATTCATCAAGCGGTCGGTACGCCGTGCCGCAATAGCAACCTTAGCGCCGGCGCGCGCCAAAGTGCGAGCGAAATGCGCACCCAAACCACTAGACGCGCCCGTGACAAAGGCTACGTTTTCGCTGAGGTCAAACCGACCGTTCATTCGTCTCTCCTCAATTCCGAGTGTTTGCCGTACTGGCTCGTTGCCAGTAAGTTTATGGATCCGTTGGATGAAATCGGAAACCTATCCTATGACCACCATTCTAGTAGACAAGCAGGGGGCCATCGCAACCCTCACACTTAATCGCCCCGACGTGTTAAACGCCCTCAATCGGGACATGGCCCTCGAACTTAATGCAGCCGTCGAGGATGTGGCCAATGATGACGAGGTTCGGGCAGTGATCCTGCGTGGCGCGGGCCGAGGCTTTATGGCCGGGGGAGACGTCGCCACCTTTCACAAGAACATCAACACAATCAAAGAAACGATTGATGATCTGATTGGCCTTTACCATAAGGCCGTCATCGGACTCTCGGCCATGCCGAAACCGGTCGTTGCGGCCATACACGGGCCAGTCGCCGGCGCCGGCGTGGGAATGGCTCTGAACGCAGATATCGGGATCGCAGCAGATAATGCGGTCTTCACCATGGCTTATATCGGAATTGCCACCATCCCGGATGGCGGGTCCACCTATCTGCTTCCGCGCATCATCGGACGACGTAAGGCGCTCGAACTAGCCATGCTCAACGAGCCCATCGATGCCGTGACGGCGTTAAATCTCGGACTGGTCAATCGGGTGGTACCGGCCGAAGAGCTCGAAGGCGAAACTATGGCGATGGCGGAACGCTTCGCGAAGGGACCGACAGCTGCATATGCGAACACAAAGGCCCTCATAAATCAAAGCTTCGAGGCCGAGAACATGACAGCCCATCTGTCAGCCGAGCACGCAGCATTTCTGCGCTGTGCGGGAACGGGCGACTTCGCAGAAGGTGTGGCCGCGTTCGTCGAGAAGCGCCACCCCGGATTCAAAGGCGACTAAAAGTGTCACCGCCGTGCATTTCGGGATTCACACGCCACGATGCACAGCAAGTGCTCGATACGGTTATGACGCCATGGCTCGATGAGCTCGGCATGCAAGTTGATGAGGTTACGGAGAACGGCGCAGTCATCCGCCTGCCTTGGCATGAACGAATTTCGCGCGACGGCGGGCTAGTCACCGGACAAGCGTTGATGTCGTTCGCGGATGCCGCGATGGTGGTAGTAATTTCATCGGCTATTGGCGGCTTTCACAAAATGGCCACTGTCGACATGACAACAACATTCTTGGCCCCTGCCTACAACACCGACATCATCGCACACGGCGAGATTTTGCGGCGCGGCAAGCGGCTGGTTTACGGACGCATTGACCTCGAGACCGCCGGAGATAGAATGCCGGTCGCTCTCATCCAAACGACTTGGGCTCTGCTCGGTGAGCCTCCAGGACAATCGAGCAATTTAACTACCTAGCCAATACGCATAAGCGCAGCAGCCGTACCTCCAAGAATTTTCTTGCGCTCGGCGGCCGTCAGCTTCGTGGTGCTCTCGACGAACGCTACCGGCTCAAACTCCTGCATATCGAAGGGGTAGTCGGTTCCCATCATAACTCGGTCAACACCAACCATATCGACTAGATATTGGAGCTGGTCGGGTCTGAATACCACGGTGTCGTAATATAGTTCGCCGAGGTACTCACTCGGTGGCCGGCTGATCTTGTCACGTAGTTCCGGACGATACTCCCAGCTATGGTCCATTCGCCCAGCGTAGTAGGGAAAATACCCGCCGCCATGCGCGATACAAATCTTGATGCCGGGATGGCGATCAAGAACGCCTCCGAAAATAAGATGTGTGACCGCTATCTGCTCCTCGAGCGGCTGGCCAACACAGTTATGCATGAAAAAGGGCCGCAGACGTGCCCCATCTGTGAAACCAAACGGATGCAGAAAGAGCGGCACGTCGAGCGCAACAGCCTCGGCATAGACTAGGTCGAAGCGTTCATCCGACAACTCCACACCGTCGATATTGGTGGATAGGATGAAAGCGCGGATATCGAGTTCCTTCACCGCACGGCGCATTTCGGCAACGGATGCTGCCGTATCCTGCAACGGCAGAGTCCCCATGGCGGCGAAGCGACCAGGATTACCTGAAACAAGCTGCGATACGTCATCATTCTGCACGCGGGCCAGCTCATTTCCGAGCTCCGGATCGGTCCAATAGTAGAACTGAATCGGCACGGGGCTGACGATCTGCATATCTACCTTAGTTCCATCCATATCAGCTTCGCGCGGCTTCAGATCAATCATCTTCGGCACGAGGCTTGGTATGTTCTCGTTATCAACCGACATCGACGTCGGGTGAGCATAGAACATGTAGGGGTCTCGGCTCGGATCCAGAATTTCCTCGGGTTTATAATGCTTGTCCATCAGCGCCTTCGCCGATGGCGAGAACACATGACAGTGCATATCGATTGCAACAATTTCGTCAGTGGTCATATTTTCCTCCCCGTATTTATCCGACCATTTGATCGGTTGCGGCAAAGCTTAACACCGTCCGCACAAAGCGAAAGGGCGGTGGCATACCCACCGCCCTCTCCAAACAAGATTACCTCTCGATGGTCGGCTATCTAAATGATCTCTTAAGGTCGACTAGCGCCAGCGGGATTTCTGGGAAGATCATCACCAGGATCAGGACGAACAGCATAACGAGCGCGAACGGTGCAGCACCGATGAAGATGTCCGCCAGCGATATATCCTTCTGAACCAGGGTCGACTTGATCACATAGACCGCCAGCCCCAGCGGGGGAGTTAGCAGCCCTATCTCAACTGCAATAACCGTCACGACACCGAACCAAACGAGATCGATGTTGAATGGTGCCAAGACCACGAGGAACAGCGGCACCGCTATAAGCATGATTGAGACGGAGTCGATAATGGTACCCAGAATAATCAGGATAACTACATACAAGATCATTAACTGCGCAAAGCTGGCATTCATTTCACCTATCACATTGCCGAGTTCGGTAGGCAGGCCGGAAATGCCAAGCATGCGCGAGTACATGCTCGCTGCGATGATAAGGAAGAGAAGGGTCGCAGTGATATGGCCCGTCTCTACCAATACATCCCAAAGTTTGCGCGGGGTAATCTGCTTGCGCATCAGCGCAAAGAGAAATGCGACAAAAGCCCCCGCGGCTCCCGCCTCAGTAGGCGTATACAAACCAGCATAGATACCGCCGAGAACGACGAGCACGAGGATAACGATAGGATAGGTCTTCGCGAACAACTCCCCGGATGGCATTTTCTTCTGGTCCATGTGCTGATCAAGCGCCCCTGGCTCCGCCACTACGCCGGGAAAACCATAGGCCATGATCGCAATCAGGACACAGAAGCAGAATGTCAGAAGAACGCCAGGGCCAATGCCGGCGATGAACAAATCACCAACCGATTCTTCTGCTATTAGCGCAAAGATGATTAATAAGATCGACGGCGGGATGAGCATGCCAAGAACTGATGAACCCGCGACGGTGCCGACTGCGAATCGACCCTTATAGCCGTAGCGCAACATCTCGGGCACCGAGATACGGGTGAATACCGTCGCCGACGCAATAGAAACTCCTGTGATTGCCGCAAAGATCGCATTCGCAATCACAGTCGCCATGCCCAGCCCACCACGTACACGCCGCAGGGCATTCTGGGCGATATCGTAGGTGTCACGCCCCATACCTGCCGTACTGACAAGGAGTCCCATCAGAACAAACAAAGGAATGACGCCGAAGAGGAAATCCGCAACGGTTTTCGCTGCTGATATCCAGAGCAGGCTGATCGCGATCTTGACATTGCCCTTAATAATCCAGACCCCGACAAACGAGATCAGGGCTAGCACGACAGGAACATGCATGCCGATATATATCAGCAGCAACATGGCGATTATGGAGATAATGCCAATCTCGAAACCGGTCATCTCTCGGTCTCCTCAATGGCTGCCACTTCCACGTCGACGGCCTCCTCATGTTCGAGCGGGGCTCTACCGAACAGCCCACGAATATTGTCCACGATGGCCAGGAAGAACTGGATACCGAGAAGTGTGCAGCCGACTACCAATGCCAGCCGCTGCGGCCATTCCGGAAATGTGAAAACCCCTGTATTCCCGACAAAATGCCCGCCGTGATAGGCTTGCAGCCACTTTGGCCACCCCCCAATGACTATCGCCACCATCAGGCCAACTCCGGCCAAGTGAAACAGAATACCGAGGATGTTACCGATGGGCGGCCATTTGATCAGGACACGGCCATAGAGCGCATCCGACCGGGTAATACGTCCCACCTTCAACGTATGTGCCAACTGAAGATAGAGGATCGTGACGATCGAAATCTCAACGATTTCGGTTACACCGCTAAGAGGGGAGTTGAAAACAAACCGCAGCGTGATATCGAGAGTGATCAACAACATCAGGATAAAAATCCAACCCGACGCCACAGCGTTGCTTACCAGAACGATCCAGTCGAATACTCTTCGAAGGACGTCCAGAATTCCGATAATTGCGCTCAATGGAAGTCGGGGAGCCACCTTGCGGCGGCTCCCCTCCCTATTTCATATTGATGTCTGTTTAAGATACTCGCGAATTGTCTATTCGCGATCCCACTGACGAGCAATCGGCTGGTTGTTAGCGCGCATCTCGTCCATCCAGGCCTTAAGAATCTCGGTGCCAGGCTGACCAGCTTTATTTCGCTGCTCTGCCCACTGCTTGCCCAAGGGCGGAAGGGCTTTGGCCCAAGCATTCCGCTGCGCAGTCGAGGCCTTAGTCACCTTAGTGCCGAATTCCTTCTCACAGCGCGCGAGACCCCATTTTGCACCGCCATTCACACGCTTGACATTTTCTTCAACCCAAGCCGAAGTCGAGGCCTGAAGTGCTTTCTGCACCTCTTCGGGTAAGCTGTCCCAAACGTCACGGTTCACGTTCAGCGAGAAACCATTCACACCACCGAGGGTCGCATCGAATGCGAACGGAGCCGGCTCACAAAGCTTGAACGCCCCTGCGCCCTGGCGCCAGACTATCATTGCCTCATAGATGCCTGTACTCAGGCTGTTGTACGCGTCCGCAAGGTTCGTCTGCACACCAGCAGCACCGATTGCAAGAACCCACGGAAGGTTAGGGCCAGCCGCACCAACCTTAAGCCCCTTGACCTGGCCAAGGTCGCTGATCGGCTTCGCTGACCAGAGCATGTAGTTGTCAACCGCACCCGTCGGAGCGAGCGGAACCTGGTTGAATTCGTTAAGCCAAGTCTGGTTGTACTGCGGGAAAGTGTCCACCATCTTCTGTGTCGTACGACTAATAAGCGCGATGTCATCACTCGTGAACGGCGTCTTGAACGACACATCGTAGAGCGGGACCTTATCAGCATGGAAAGCGGTCACGATTACGCCAAGGTCGCCAATACCCGTCTCAACACCTTCAAGCTCACCACGCGGCTTGACGATCTGGCCGCTGATGCCCTTGTTCCAGTTGATCTTATAGTTACCGGTCTTCGCGAGCGCGGCGTCTACGGCAGGCATATACGCATCAACCAGAGAACCAACCCAGGTTGCAGGCGGTGGATAACCGGAAATTGCCGTCAGGTTAATTGTTTCCTCACCGACCGCCGGTGCCGATACGGCAACAGTTGCAGTCGCAGCTGCGGCGATGAGCAGCGCTGTAGACTTAGACATTTTGGACATCAAGTCCTCCCTTTTATATTTAAGTTTCCTATAGGACTTTTATAGCCCAACGAAATCTTCTAACAACAAGAGCCCCTTGTCTATCATGAATTCATAATTGTTTTAGATATGAACAAAACCAGGGGTCTACTTTTACTATAGTCAACATTCTTCGAGATTCCGCGAATATTTCAACTGATTAAAGATATATTTCACATATGAAAAACTTAAATCAGTAACGTAATCCACCAGACCGATACAGGGCCAGCTATATGCTGAGAATGTTTCGGCACGGTTATTGGGCGGCCCGAGCCAAAAGAGCCTCGGGACCAAACAATAACTCACGAAGCCAATTCGCCTGCGCGCCCGAGACCTTTTCGAGATGTTCATTGTTTGAGTAAAGGCTCATGTGATCGACACCTTCCACGATTGCCAATTCCTTGTTGGGACACGGCACCGCATTGAAAACATCAATCTCAAGATCCGCTGAGGTAATATTGTCGCCCTTGGCGATAGCCATCATGTAAGGCGTCTCGTAGATACGCTTCGCGTAGGGCATCACATCGTACTGCATTAACAGCTCGACCGATTCGAGCGTGTTTTCGTGGATATGATTTGGTGCCTCGCGTTCTTTAATATCATTAAAGATCGTGCAGACATGCGGGAACGGCCAGGAACTAATCTCGTTGTCCGGATCTGTTGTGGACATCGCTATCATCTGGCTCGGCTCACCGCGCTGGCGGCCCTCACGATCTTCGAGAATGAGCTTCTGAATGGCTGCGAACTTCCGCTCACCATGGCAACGCCGCATGGTCGGGAAACCATCAACAACGGGCACTACCGACATTGCAAACTTCACACGTGAATCGAGTGCAGCAACACACACGGCATGTCCGCCGGAATATGAAATACCCCAAACGCCTATGCGGTCGGTATCGATGTTTTCGAGGGTCTTCGCGTAGCTTACCGCGTTGCGGTAGTCCTCGATCTGATCCCACGGGTCAATGTGCTGACGCGGCAAACCGTCGCTTTCGCCGAAGCGGCGATAATCGAAAACGAGGCACGCGCAACCGATATCCACAAAATCGTCCGCATAGTAAGGCATGACGATTTCCTTCACGTAGCACCAGCCACCCGCCATGATTACCAGCGGCGGGTTTTTCGCACCGTCGGGCATGTAGAGGGTACCTCGAACGGTGTCGCCGCAACTATTGAACTCAATGTCTTGAGTTTGCATTTGCTCCTCCCATTAAGAGCCACTTTCATATATATGAAATATTTTTCTAATGAGTGTACAGGTTGTCCTTCAACCCTCTCATCTGTCAACCGGACGAACGCGTGCAGCGCTCACCGACCCCTCGTCTCCTATTTTGTTTGCAGCTCCCCGGCGACCCTTTCGCGCAGAACATTCTTTCGGATTTTTCCAGCTGCCGTCCGTGGAAAGGCGTCAATAACCTCGAGCCGTTCTGGGTACTTCTGCTTGGCCATGCCCGTTTCGGCCAAGAACGCCACAATCCCATTAAGGTCGAGGTTTGCCCCCGACTTTAATACGACAAAGGCGCATCCGGTTTCTCCCATGCGCGGATGAGGCATCGCAACCACGGCGACCTCATGGATCGCCGGATGTTCGTGAAGCACATCCTCAACCTCGCGCGGGCTGATATTTTCTCCGCCGCGAATGATAAGGTCCTTCGACCGACCCGTAATAACAAGTGCGCCACTCGCATCCAGAATTGCTAAGTCCCCGGTGTGGAAGAAGCCGTCCTCCTCGAACGCATCGGCATTGTGTTCGGCGGCGGCGTATCCAAGACACATTTCGGGACCGCGCGAGAGAATTTCTCCTTCTACACCAGGCTCAGCATCCCGCCCATTAGCCGGATCAACAATCCTGACCTCATGACCGACGATATGTCCCTCAGTCGTCGCGCCCAGCACCTCTTCGCTACGATTATTCACGCCCAATGTGACCGTCGGCGCTTCCGTCGAGCCATAGACCCGTGAGCACACGCAATTTTCAAAAGCTTGATGAGCGTTATGTATTACTTCTGGCGGCACCGGCGCCCCACCAGAGGGAAAGTAACGAAGGCTAGGCAAGGACCGGTTTTTTGCCTGGGAGAACAGCGTCAGCTCCTGCAGGAAGACGGTCGCTGCGATCGTAAACGTAACGCTAAACTCGTCTATCAGGTCGCCCGCGACCTCGGCATCCCAAGTCTCCATGAAGACTGCCGGTGCATTCAGTGTAAATGGCATCTGGATTCCGTAGAGATAGCCTGTGATGTGAGAGACAGGCGACGGCATAAGGATCACGTCGCGATCGCTTAGACCGAGAAATCCTGAAATTGCTTGGATTTCCGTATCAATTGTATTGTGGCTGTGAAGCACGCCCTTCGGGTGTCCAGTGGTACCCGAGGTATACATAATTAACTTGACGGCGTTGGGATCAACGTCCGGCGCCACAAACTCCTGCGCCGTACCCTCTGCCATCAGACCCTCGAAAGTCGTCGCACCCTCGGCCTGACCGCGCACCGTAATTACATGTTCCAGTTCCGGTAACTCCGCCCGATGCCGCGCGATCATATCAGCATAGTCAAACTTGCGGAACTTGGTCGGCACGAAGACGGCCTTAGTGCCAGCGTCGCGCAGGATGTAAGACACCTCCGCATCCCGGTAAATCGGAATAATCGGATTACAAACGAGTCCGAGCATTGTGCAGGCCAGATCAATGACCACCGCCTCGGGCCAGTTCGGCAGTTCGAAGCTCACTACATCCCCGGCGATGAGGCCACGGGCTTGCAGACCGGTCGCCAGCGCACGTGCCTGCCGGTCCATATCCTCGACAGTATAGCGTGTGTCACCTTCAATATAGAGCACCCGTTTGGGCGTCGTTGCGACCAAGCCCGCGAGTTCATCGGCGAGCGTCCGGTTGCGCCAGATACCGGAGGCGGTGTTCTCAGCAATCAGCTCGTCTGTAAGCCGTGTTGTCCAGCCACTCGCATCCAGGCGCATTCGTCCTTCCTCCGATATCGTGGTAAGACCGCTACTCGCGCGCCAGTCGCAGTCTGTTTGCAATGTTGTTCTTCTGTATGGCGGAAGACCCGCCAATGATCGGCATCAATAGCGCCTCACGTACATAGCGCTCCATATCAAACTCCTTGATGTAGCCATAAGCACCCATCACCTGTTGACAGGTCAGCACGATCTCCTTGGTTACGTCGCTGACATAGAGTTTTGCCATCGATGTCTCGACCGAGGCCGGTTTCTTTTCGTCCAGAAGCCAAGCCGCGTGATAGGTCATTAGTCGGCAAGCATGCAGCCGCGTCTTGCAGTCGACCAGCATGTGCCGAACGGACTGGTAAGCCGAGACCGGCTTACCAAACTGTTTGCGCTCCTGAGCGTATTCCCACGCATCGTCGACTGCGGCTACGGCATTGCCTAGCGCAAGGGCCGCTACCTCAATTTTCTCTACATCAAGCCCGGGGCCGACGATCCGCCGCCATCCATCGTTCCAGCCACCGTCGCCCCCGACGATATTCTCGGCAGGCACCTCGACATCCTCAAATGTTACATCACAGGTGGACGCGCCCTTCATGCCCATAGAGTTCTGTAATTCGACGGTCACACCAGGGGCGTCTGGCGGTATAAGGACAATCGATAAGTTCTGGTAACGCTCCGCTTCGGGATCGCTCTTGACCACGGTGTAGATATAGTCGGCAATGTTTGCACCCGAACAGAAACGCTTAGAACCATTTATCACCAGCGTCGCACCGTTGCCCTTGCGCACCGCGCTGGTGCGCACACTGGCAACATCCGCTCCGACATCAGGTTCCGATATCCCATAGGCGAACAACAATTCCCCATTAGCGAGCTTTGGCAACAGTTCGCGCTTTTGCTCGTCGCTGCCCACCTCCTCGATGTTCATACCGCCATAGCAGGCGCACATAATGTAGGGGACCGCCACCGACATGGACCGCCGGGCGAGTTCCTCAATCACGACCATTGTTGCGGTGATATCCCGGCCCGCACCGCCGAACTCCTCAGGTACGGTCAACCCGTTCACCCCAAGCGCCGAAAGCTTATCGAATATCTCTCGCGGGAACTGATTTTCACGATCCCATTTCTGAGCCAGAGCACGCGGCATTTCGTTCTCAACAAAACGCCGCACTGTATCTCGCAGCATGGTTACGTGCTCTTCCTCCTGGAAATGGTCCATCGCTCCCACTCGCCTACTTACCGGTAAATTTTGGCGTTTCCTTGTTCATGAACGCCTCTGTTGCAATTCGATGATCGTCGGTCATTTGGGACATAGCCTCGAAGTTGAATGCGGTATCGAGGACCGCATTCGCCGCCTGCTTCAGCCCGCCGTTCACAGACGCCTTCGTCCATTTGATAGCGTTGGTCGCACCGTCAGCGAGACGCGTGGCCATCGCATCCACCGACGCATCGAGTTCTCCAACGGGGACCGCGTGGTTGATGAGGCCGATGGCAGCAGCGTCTTGGGCGCTGAGCAGATCACCCGTCATGAGATATTCCTTCGCCCTCGCGTAGCCGATCAGCTGCGGCCAGATCACGGCGCCGCCGTCCCCAGCCACGAGGCCAACGGCGACATGGGGATCACCCAGCTTCGCATTCTCGGTTGCGTAGATAATGTCGCAGAAAAGCGCGATGGTGCAGCCAAGACCGATAGCATGGCCTGGTAAGCGAGCGATGATAGGTTTCTGCAGGTCGAGCAGACTATTAATAAGACGCTTGCCCTCCCAGACGGTCCTAGCAAAGGCAGCCGGGTCGCCATGCATGGCATTCAGCCATTGCAAGTCACCGCCGGCGCAAAACGCCTTCCCAGCTCCGGTCAGCACCACAACATCGGCATCATCGTCCGAATCCACATCGAAGAAAATGCGCGAAAGTTCCTCATGAAGCACGGCGTCAATCGCGTTGAGCGTCTCCGGCCGTGACAGAGTCAACCGTAAAACACGACCGTCGCGTTCGACATTGATTGCAGTATATCCATCGTAATCCATCTCTTTCCCCTTAAACCATGTCTCTCCGGACATGCTTTCGATCACCGTGCGACCCGAATTACAGAGTCAATGTAGTCGGCTTTGTCTCGTCAAGACGTTTCAAGATACGGCACCAAAGCTACCTAAAGTTCACCCCGGCGCATTTTCAGCTTCATCTCGACGATCTGATACATATCGAGGCCCGTCAGCGTGCAAATCTCGTCCATCGGCAACGATGTCTCCTGCAGCAGGACCCGTGCATGGCTCTTAGGGTCGCGTTTGCGATTGTTCCGCCGGGGCACCCGGGCCGCGGCAGCTGCTTCCTTACGCCTTTCGGCCTCGTCGAGGCCACGCTGGCGCGCTTCCTCCATCGCGGCGTCCCGCCGGGCCTTGTCGGCCTCGGTCCAAGCATCCGTCATCCGCATCGCCTTGGCGGCACCGTATGCATCCTTGGCCTGTTTACGTGAAACATTCGGAAAACGGCTTTCCGGGCGCTCAGGGGCCGGCCCGCCGCCGGCGGCCTCCTCAAGCGTCATCCCGCGACTCTTCGCCATGCGTTCGGCAGCGGCCAAAGCCGCTGACCTCTCTCCCTCGTAAGGGCTCTCCTTCGCAAGGTTCAGAAGATTACGGAAGCGGGTCTGCTCCGCTTCGTCAAAGGCCCGTGCGTCACTGATGGCATCACCCCATTAGCCGTAGTTACAATGAATCCCAGAGTATAACCGATTACGGCGTCACTCGAAGGGGTTCACACGTTTAATATTCAGCGTCATCACCGAACCGGTGATTCGGATCGAGATGTTGTCGGTCGTCAGCAACTTACAATCAAGTCCGATTTTGATCCCAGAGGAGACTGAGCCCCCGATTGACCACCCCAACTATAGCGGCGAAGGGGCTGCGGCGCAGCCTTACCAAGGATATGATTAGCTCGACAATGAAGGAGAGTACAATGGCATCACTTGAAAACAAGGTCGCAATCATCACGGGTGCAGGCGGCGGCATCGGGCGCGCTATGTCCTCGCGCTTCGCGACCGAAGGCGCAGCGGTTGTCTGTGTCGACATCAACGAAGAACGGGTGAACACCACCGTAGCAGAGATAACCCACAACGGAGGGCGGGGACTAGCAATCGCCGCGGACGTCGCCGAAGAAGCGACTGCGGCGGATGCCGTTGGCGCAGCGGTCAATGCGTTTGGTGGCCTGCACATCCTCGTTAGTAATGCGATTTACGACCTTCCACTCGCTCCACTAACTGAAATTTCCTACGACGACTGGCAACGAACAATGGATGTCAATCTCAACAGCGCCTTCCTGTTCTCCAAGCACGCGATCCCAGTGATCGAGACCAATGGCGGTGGTAGCATTGTATTGATCGCATCCCAACTCGGGCGCACGGCGAAGCCCGGACGCCCCTGGTATTGCGCTCAAAAGGGCGCGCTAATCAACATGGCCAAAGCCATGGCACTCGACCATGCACATCAGAATATCCGAGTAAACAGCCTTTCACCGGGGCCAGTAGAGACCGATAGGTTCGTGACAAACTTCAATGATCGCCGTGAAGCGCAGGCGGCCAACGCCACCATGTTCGATCGCCTCGGGAAACCCGAGGAGATCGCGGCTGGCGCGGTCTTCTTGGCCAGCGAAGAATCCACCTTTATGACCGGAGCCGACCTCCTTATCGACGGCGGCTATACCGCAATGTGACATTGAAATGAATTCCGGTTTTGCTATTACCGGGTCACGAGGAGGAGGAAGTGATTATGGACGGTAAAATGATAACGACCGTGGATGGCTGCCAGAGCTCGGGCCGATCAGCACAACCAGCCTAGCCAACCCGCTAGGTTTCTTGCTCCCAAACGCAGCCTTCTGGTGCCCCACCGGTGCCTTCACACTCGCGATCCAACCCGTCGGGGAATGCGCTTACCTCTCCGGGACTACCGGCAACAGAACGTGGGACGGGTGGTCCGGCCCCGTATGCAGCGTAACCTTCTTTCCAAAGACATCGAGCGGCCGGTTCGTGGGCATCTCATGCTTGAACGGCCCGACGCCATACTGGACTCGACCAGCAATCATCGAGTCCCCTGGTGTCCAGCCCGGCCAGACATAATCGCGACCGCGCACACTGAGACCCAACCGGTAGCCCTCCGGCAGCACGATGGACGTCGGCCATATTTCAATATCCAGCTCATAGATATCACCCGGCGTCAGCGGCTGCACCTCATCATGGGCATGGTAAGGCCGATAGGGCAGGGTCTGGTCGGGATCGAGTTTGCGGTGTGACGCCCGCAACCAACCAAGACCAACCGGAGTGTGCGGATCGTTTGCGCCCTTGTAGACAATTTCCTTCATATCCGGCTTGAACGCCCGCAGCACCAGGAATAGATCGGCGTCTTCGGTTTCCGACGAAATGAACAACTTAGCGGCCACGGGCCCCGTGATCTCCGTCTCTTCCTCCATCGGAGCCGTAAGAAAAGTCGCACCGTCCCCCATCGCCTCATAAGTGTAGCTCCCAACCTCGGCCATCGGCAGTTCGGATAGGGTCTTGCCCACTGGATCGAGATACATCTGAGTCCATTGGGTACGAGGGATAGGCCATTCCTCCTCGGCCCGCTCCACAAACACCTCGTCCGGATGCCGGATCAAGAGCTGTACCTTCGGCTGCGCGTCCCAGCCTGTGTCCTCGCCCTTTAGAAAATGTCCGAGGAAACGTCGCTGTAGGTCGATACCATAGTCGGTATAGTAGTGAGTGAAGTGCTCCAAGCCATGAATCTCCAGCCATTTCTGGTCACTCGCGGAGTTCACGTAACCCTCTGTATTACCGCGCGGGTGTAGACCCACACCGCCCCAATTCCCCGATGACAGAAGCGGCACTTTGATTTTGGAGTAGTCCGGCATTCGGGCCTTCCAGTAATCGTCGACCAGCGGATGGGCTAGAATATCACTACCAAAATCTGTGCGATTGCCCGAGAGTTCTTCCTCCGACAATGTCTCAGGACCCGATATCCAATCGCCATTAAGCCGGCTCTTCTTGCCGTAGGCGCCCTTTCCATGCTGCCGCGGTACAACGGCGGAATTGTACCAGATGGACGGGAAACGGCATGCAATGCCACCATGATGGCCCATATCACGATAGAAGTCGGCCGCGCCTTCCCAGACACACATAGCAGCGAGATGCTTTGGCTGAAGAGATGCAACCTGCCATTGGTTCATGCCGTAATATGAAATTCCCGAGGTACCGACCTTACCGTTTGACCAGCCCTGGGTTCCGGCCCAGTTGATGCAATCGTGAAAATCACGAGCTTCACGCGCCGACCAGACGTCAAGATAGCCAGGCGAGCGGCCTGCGCCACGAGAATCCACACGCATACAGATATAGCCGTCCGGCACCCATTTCTCTGGGTCGACCAGCTCCCAGTTCTGATACCGGTTCGACGAACCCGCGAGACAGTCGGGATAGTCCTCGATCATCTGTTTCCACTGGTAGGGATAGCCATCCTCCCACGCAAGCCACTTCGCATAGGGCCCATAGCTGATGATCACAGGATACTGGCCGTCATCGTCAGGGCGGTAGATATCGGCGCGCAAAATAATCCCATCATCCATCTCGATCGGTACGTCCCAATCGATGCGCATGCCATCATTAACCTTCGATGTCATCTGGCTATCACCTGGTGTCTGAGTACTGCTCATCTCTACGTCCCCCTAATTAGTCTATTTACGTTTCCTAGCCGCGCGTTTGGGCGGAACCACCGGCAGCAACAAGTGCGACGGGTGGTTCGGCCCGCAATGAATCGTGACGTTGCCGCCATAAACCCGTGCATCCCGCCCGTCATGGACAAAGGGCCCAACGCCGGTGAATTCGTTCTTCATGTTGGATAACCTGCCACCTGAACCGCCCGGATAAACATAGTCACAGCCACGTACGGTCAAGCCCAGGCGGTATCCTGGCGGTACTACAATCGAGGTCGGCCAGATCTCGACGTCAAGCTCACAGACTGATCCTGGCTTGAGAAGCTGTTTCTCGTCGTGGCTGTGGTAGGGCTGATACTTGCGTGATTTCTTTCGGTCTAACTTACGGTGCGAGGCCCGCAGCCAGCCTTGGGCAATCGGCGTGTGCGGGTCAAGTGCGCCCCTGAAGGTGACCTCCTTTAGGTCAGGTGCGAACAACCGCACGACCAAAAAAAGATCCGCATCCTTCGTCGTGGACGATACGAACAGCTTAGCCGCCAGCGGTCCCGTGATTTCCCCCGCCTTGTCGGAGGCAGGCGCGAGAAATGTCACGCCATCACCGAGGCCGGCATAGGTGATCGCGCACTTGCGTTCAGGCTTGCGCGCAGCCAGAGCCCCGCTCGCTGGATCGAGATAAACTTTAGTCCATTTCGTGCGCTTAATAGGCCATTCGCCTTCCGCACGCACCACGAATTTCTCACCGGGTTTCCGAACATTCAGAAGCACCTTCGGCTGGCGCTTCCAGCCAGTATCCTCGCCTTTCAAGAAATGCCCGAAGAAGCGCTTCTGAAGATCAAGCCCGTAGTCGGTGTAGAACTCCGTCCAGTGCTCGCGACCGTGCATCTCGAGCCATTTCTGTTTCGATGCCGCGTGAACAAACCCGTCGATATTGCCGCGCGGATGCAGCCCCTGCCCGCCCCAGTTACCGGCCGACAAAACTGGCACATCAATCTTTGACCAGTCGGCAGAACGACCACGATACCATTCATCATCAAGCGTTCGTGATAGCAACTCCCCGGGCAGATTCGTTCGGTTCTGCTTGAGCTTCGTCCGCGAGAAGGTTTCCGGACCACAGACGAGATCTCCATGGACCGCCGAACGAGGTCCGTTCTTGCCGAGGCCGTGCTGCACGGATTCGACTTGCTTATCATACCAATTGGTTACGAAGGTCGACAGGATGCCGCCATGATAGTTAGAGTCCCGGTAATAGTCCCCGGCTCCTTCCCAAACGCATAACGCCGTCAGATGCTTCGGCTTTAGTGCCGCCACATGCCATTGGTTGATCGCATAATAGGAGATCCCGTTCAGCCCAACCTTGCCGTTCGACCAGGACTGCGTACCGGCCCAGTCGATGCAGGCCGCAAAGTCACGGGTCTCGCGCGGCGAACGCACGTCTACAACGCCCGGTGAACGACCGGAGCCCCGGGAATCGACCCGAATGACCACATAGCCGTCTGGCACCCACTTCTCCGGGTCTACAACCTCCCAGTTGGCGTATTTGTTGGTCGAGCCCCGGGCAACCTCGGGAAAGGCCTCTACCATGATGTTCCAGGCGGTCTCGTAGCCCTCCTGGAAGGACAGGCCCTTGGCGTAGGGCCCATGGCTCATTATGACAGGAAAGCGACCCTGCTTGTTCGGACGAAAGATATCTGCCCGCAGAACGTTACCGTCATCCATCTCAATCGGCACGTCCCAGTCAATGCGCATTCCATCGCACACCTGAGTACGAAACTGGGAATCATGAACATAGGGCTTTTTTGCCACGTCCGCGCCTATTTAGCAGGGATGATTGGCAACAGCACGTAACCAGCATGGTCGCCACCCAGATGCACCGTCACATTGTTGTCGAACACTTCGGGTGGGCGGTCGGTTTCGTCATCATGCAGGAACGGTCCTACACCGGTGAAGGTGTTCTTCATGTTCGACAGGCCAGCATTCGGCTCGCCAGGATAGACATAGTCGCAACCCCGGATCGACAGCGCGAACCGGCAGCCCTTCGGCACCACGATGCCCGACCCGTGGATTTCTATGTCGAGCTCATAAACCTCGCCAGGTGTAAGCACCTGGAGCTCGTCATGGGTGTGATACGGAGCCCATTCCTTAGTGCGCGCCGGGTCGAGCTTGCGATGAGACGCACGGAGCCAACCAGACGCGACCGGCGTGTGCGGGTCGAGCGCACCGCGAAAGGTCACCTCCTTCATGTCCGACTGGAAGACGCGCAGGACGACAAACATATCCGCGTCCTTGGTGTCCGACTCTATATTTACCTTCACCGCCATAGGCCCGCAAATTTCTATATCCTCGGCCACCGGGTTCGAGAGAAAAGTGAGTCCATCGCCCATCGCACGATAGGTTATCGCCGCACTCTCACCAGCGGGCACGTTCGAGAGAATCTGACCCGCGGGCTCAAAGTGGAACTTCGTCCATTCGGTACGCGGCAATGGCCAGTCTTCCTCTTCGCGCGGGACAAACTTCTCACCCGGATGACGCACATTCAGAAGCACACGCGGCTGGTTCTTCCAGCCGGAATCCTCACCCTTGAGGAAGCAATCGAAGAAGCGCCACTGCAGATCATTGCCGTAATCCGTGTAGTAGAGCGACCAATGCTCCAGGCCATGGACCTCGAGCCACTTCTCCTGCGAGCCCGACAACATGTAGCCGTCGAAGTTGCCACGCGGGTGCAGGGGCGCGCCTCCCCAGTTGGCGCAACTCAGAACCGGGACATTAATCTTCGAGTAGTCGACCTCTCGTTCTTCAAAAAACTCGTCATAGAGGGGATGGGCGCGCATAGATTGATGTAGGTCGAACCGGTTCGCACCCAGCTCGGAATCGGACAGGGTCTCGGGGCCGGCCGACCATTCTCCGTTAGCGCGTGATCGGTAGCCACGATCACCATAGCCGTGCTGCAGTTGCATGATCTGCATGTCGTACCAATTCTTGGCGAAGGTCGAGTAGATGCCGCCGTGATAGCTACCCTCGCGATAATAATCCGTAGAACCCTCCCACGGGCAGATAGCAGCCAGGTGTGGCGGTTGCATCGCGGCCACCTGCCATTGGTTTATTGCGTAATAGGAAATGCCGCTCAGGCCCACCTTGCCGTTCGACCAAGGCTGCACGCCGCCCCATTCGATGCAGTCATAGAAATCCTTGGTCTCGCGGGCGTTAAAATGCTCGAGATACCCCGGTGAACGGCCGGCGCCTCGTGAATCCACGCGCACCAGAACATATCCGCGAGGCACCCATTTCTCCGGGTCTGCTACCTCCCACGCCTGGTGAATATTAGTCGAGCCCCGCGGGACGTCCGGATGGTTTTCGCACATCAGGTCCCAACAGGTCTTGTAGATCTCCTCGAAGTGGAGATCTTTGCCATAGGGACCATGAGACATGACAACGGGATACCGGCCATCATCGTCCGGACGATAGACATTCGCGCGCAGCACAAGCCCGTCATCCATCTCGATGGGCACGTCCCAGTCGACACGCATGCCCTCACGGGCCTCACTTTTGAACAGCGGATCGTCGGTATATTTGATGTCGATCATGGAACTCCCCGTTACTTCGCCGGTATAATTGGCAGCAGCACATAGCCGGCATTGGCACCGCCCAGATGCAATGTGACATTGTTATCAAAGACCTCCGCCGGGCGGTTGTCCGGGTCGTCATGTAGAAAAGGCCCGACGCCGGTGAAAGTATTCTTCATGTTTGACAAGCCCGCATCTGTCTCTCCGGGATAGACATAGTCGCAGCCTTTGATCGAGAGCCCGAACCGATACCCCTTCGGCACAACAATCCCCGATGAATGTATTTCGATATCCACTTCGTAGACCTCGCCAGGCACAAGTTTCTGCACCTCATCGTTGCTATGAAACGGCGCGGCGTCGGTCGAGCGCGCGGGATCAAGCTTGCGATGTGACGCGCGCAGCCAACCGGACGCAACCGGCGTGTGCGGATCGAGCGCGCCTCGGAAGGTGACCTCCTTCATATCCGACCCAAACACCCGCAGAATGACGAACAGATCCGCGTCCTCAGTGTCCGACGAGACACTGAGCTTCACCGCCATCGGGCCACAGATTTCCAGATCGTCAGATATCGGGCTCGACAAGAAGGTCAGGCCGTCCCCCATCGCCTCATAGGTAATCTCAGCAGCATCGTTGGCCGGGGTCTCGGACAGAATCTGGCCAGCCGGTTCGAAATGGTACCTAGCGTATTCGGTTCGTGGCAGCGGCCAGTCTTCCTCGGCACGCAGCACAAACTTCTCGCCGGGATGGCGCACGTTAAGCGAGACCCGGGGCTGATCCTTCCAGCCAGAATTATCGCCCTTCAGATAACAGTCAAAGAAGCGCCACTGCAGGTCGTTGCCATAGTCGGTGTAGTAGAGCGACCAGTGCTCAAGACCGTGGACCTCCAGAAATTTCTCCTTGGATCCGGTGTGCACAAACCCGTTGAAATTGCCACGCGGATGCAGAGGTGCGCCGCCCCAATTGGCACAGCTCAGCACCGGCACCTCGATCTTCGAAAGATCCGGCGTCAGCCTCGCGTAGTAATCATCGTCAAGGGGGTGAGAGATATACGTCCCGTATAGATCATAGCGGTTGGCAGCCAGTTCCTCGTTTGAGAGGGTGTCCGGCCCTGCGGCGAGTTCACCATTGGCGCGTGACGCCCAGCCGCGGTCGCCATAGCCATGCTGAATCTTCAGGATCTGCATGTCGTACCAGTGCCGCGCGAAGGAGTCGTAAATCCCGTTCTGGTATGCGAGTTCCCGATAGAAATCGTTGAAGCCTTCCCACGGGCAGATAGCCGCGAGGTGCTTGGGCTGCAATGCCGCGACCTGCCACTGGTTGACGGCGTAATAGGAAATGCCGCTCAGGCCCACCTTGCCGTTCGACCAGGTCTGAACGCCGGCCCAGTCGATGCAGGCGGCGAAATCCTGCGTCTCGCGCGGGCTCCAATGTTCCAGATAGCCCGGCGAGCGACCCGCGCCCCGAGAATCCACACGGATAACAACATAGCCACGTGGCACCCATTTTTCAGGGTCGCAAACCTCCCAGCTCTGGTGGATATTCGTCGAGCCCTCCGGTACGTCCGGGTGGTTCTCACACATGAGGTCCCAGCAGGTCTTGTAGATCTCCTCGAAGTGAAGATCCTTACCATACGGACCATGGGACATGATGACCGGATAGCCACCATCATCATCCGGACGATATACGTTGGCTCGCAGGACAACCCCGTCGTCCATCTCAATCGGAACATCCCAGTCGACGCGCATGCCCTCACGGACTTCTGTCTTGAACATCGGATCACCGGCGTAGGTGTTATCGTTCATCGTTATCTCCTTCCCTCAACGTGGGCTTTTCTGTACGTCGCCACGAGGGAGTTATTCGTTGACACGCCCGTTGGGAACATTTCGGGCGGCCCGTATCTCCGGACCACCCGATCGTATTTCCCGTCTATCGCCTGCCGCCCTTCTTCGCAGGGATGATTGGCAGCATCACATGAGCCTGTTGTTTCGGCCCGGTGTGCAAAGTCACATCGCCACCAAAGATTTCGGCTGGCCGATCACGCGGATCGTCATGACGGAAGATCGCGCACCCTGTCCAGTTGGCATACTCGCCGAGCTGCACATTAGAATCGCCCGGATAGACGTAATCCTTGCCTCGAACAGATAACGCAATTCGATACCCCTTTGGCACCACGATGCAAGTCGGCCAGACCTCAATATCGAGCTCATAGGGCTTACCCGGCTTGAGAGGCTGCTCCTCGTCATGGGTATGATACGGCCGGTACGGCAAGCTATTCTTTTCATCTAGTTTACGGTGAGAGGCGCGCAGCCAGCCCTGGGCGATTGGCGTGTGCGGATCGAGCGCCCCCTGGAAAGTCACTTCTTTCATATCCGGACCGAACACCCGGACCACCAGAAACATGTCAGCATCGCTCGTCGAGGATGATACGAACAGCTTGGAGGCAATTGGCCCAGTGATCTCCATATCTTCCTCGAGCGGATCGGACATGAACGTCACTCCGTCGGAGAAACCCCCATATGTTACCTCGCCTTTTGTTTTCGGAGGCTTGGTCGACAGGCTCATGTTCGACGGGTCGATATAGAAGTTCGTCCACTGGGTCCGCTTGAGGGGCCACTCATTCTCATGCCGCTCGACGAAGACTTCGCCCGGATGGCGCACTTGCAGCTGAACGGTCGGCTGTTTGTCCCAGCCATTCTTCTCGCCCTTCAGATAATAACCAAAAAAGCGCTTCTGCAGATCCATGCCATAGTCAGTATAGAAATGTGTCCAGTGCTCAATCCCGTGCACCTCGAGCCATTTATCCTTGGACCTGGACTGGGTGAAGCCTTCGAAATTGCCGCGCGGATGCAAGCCTTGGCCGCCCCAGTTCGCGGTAGATAACATCGGTACCTTAACCTTGTTCCAGTCGGGCATGCGTGACTGCCAAAACTCATCGGTATCGAGCTTCCGAGCGAGGCAGTCCTCGTAGAAATTATTCCGGTTGGCTCCGAGCTCCTCCTCGGTCATCGTCGGCGGTCCCGCGACCCATTCCGCGTTCATTCGTGAACGTGGGCCGTTCGAGCCCTTGCCGTGCTGTACCGAGTAAACCTGCGCCTCCGACCAGTCCTTGACAAAGCCGTTGCACATGATGCCGCCATGATGGGCCATGTCACGGTAGAAATCTGCCGCTCCCTCCCAAGGGCAGATCGCCGCAAGATGCTTAGGCTGGAGCGCTGCAGCCTGCCATTGGTTTTCGGCGTAGTAAGAGATGCCGTTCAGTCCCACCTTACCGTTCGACCAAGACTGGACACCGGCCCAGTCGATGCAGATGGCAAGATCCTGGGCCTCGCGCAGGGACCATATGTCGATGACGCCGGGCGACCGGCCCGTCCCGCGCCCATCCACCCGGATGCAGACATAGTCGTCCGGAACCCAGCGTTCAGGGTCCACAACCTCCCAATTCTGATACTTTTCGCTGGTCCCTGCACCGATCTCAGGAAAATCCTCAAGCATGCGCTCATATTGGTCATGATAAGCATCGTCAAAGTGTAGAAGCTTGCCATAAGGCCCATACGTCATGATGACCCCGTACTTACCAGCCTTTATCGGCCGGTAGACATCGCAGCGCAGCACGGTCCCGTCGTCCATCTCGATGGGCACATCCCAGTCGATACGCATGCCATCGCGCACATCGGTACGTGACTGCTCATCCATATACGGTGTTTTCTTCTTCGCCATCGAGCTCTCCTGAGAAATAATTTATTTGCTCCGCAGGCGCTTGGCCCGCCGAGTTTGGTTGAGACTTATTATAGAATAATGGAAATCGGTCTTTTAGTGAAAGAGCCCCCTTTACCTTCGCATACCGGCAATACGCGCCACGTGGGATAGTTATACCGTCACGATGAAAAAACCGCAGAGTGTCGGGGTCCTCTGGACCGCAACCGCGTCTTCAGCGGCGTCGCAAGTATCATCGGCTGATCTCTACGGTATCTCACAAGCGATTATTCGGATCGACCGTATAGCCCAAACTGTTCATCCAGATAAGGCTCGACCATGTGTCCATGGATGGGTCGAGTTCCATGCCGATCGCCCCTTCATACCCTTTCTCGACAGCACGTCGTGCTAGCCAGAGTAAATCAAGCTCCCCCACGCCGGGCTCATGGCGGTCGGGCGGATTGCCAATCTGGACATAGCCGATCATCGGCCAGTACTCGTCCATAATATCAGTTAGGGTACCCGTCTCCTCGTACCGCATATGATAAGTGTCGTAGACGAGGCCAACATTTTCGCGACCGACCGCGTTCACAATATCACGCGCCTGAGCCATGGTCTGCATCGCCCAATCGGGTATGCGCTGGGCCGTCACGGGTTCCAGCAGGAACTTGCAACGATGGTCACTCGAGGCGGCGGCAATATAGTCGAGGTTCTCGATATAGGTCTCCACGCAGCGTTCGCGGGATTCTCCCAGCGGTACCGGGCCAGCACCCACGTTTATCGAATAGAAATCACAATGCTGGATATATTCCAGCGCCTGGTCTGCCGCGCGGCGGAATTCGTCCTGCTTGCCCGGCTGCGCCCCCAAGCCACGCACCCCAGCATCCCAGTCGGCCGGGACCACACAATACATAAACTCAAGACCGTGATCGTCTAGTAAACCCTTCAGCTCGTTCTTTGGCAACTCGTATGGAAAATGCCACTCGATGGCAGTACAGCCGATCTTGGCCGCTGCAGCGAACCGCTCACGTATCGGTAGCTCTAGGAATAGGTGATAGAAATTGGGTGCAAAGCGAAGCATGATCAAGGCAATCCTAGGTTGTACGCGTTAGGGGACGGGGGTTAGAAAGACCCTGTGAAAGCTCGTAAATATGCGCTTACAACCAAAGTCCGTCTTGTAAACTACCCAAAGGAAATACAGGAACGCTGACGACTATTTACCGCTCGCTCCGAACGGTCAAAAAAATTAATTAGTTCGCCAAATATTTGGCAACAGACCGTAACTTTATGTGATTTCTGTCTGCACCGGTCTGCGCCAATGACATAACTAACACCACCAGAACCCGGCCGATGACAAACTCTTCCGAAACCCTGTGTTCTAGACTGCTCGATGTAATCGAGAATGACGTGGTGCCCCTAACCCGCAACAGTGTCGCCGCAGGCAACAAGATCTTTGGTGCTGCTATACTGCGCAAATCAGACTACTCGCTTGTCATGGCTGGCACTAATAACGAGTTAGAGAACCCGCTCAACCACGGCGAGATTTCGACTCTGAACGCTTTCTTCAACCTGTCGACGGAACAGCGGCCAGCGACGAGCGACTGCATTTTTGTATCTACCCATGAGCCCTGCTCACTCTGTCTTTCCGCGATCACATGGGCTGGATTCGACAATTTCTATTATTTCTTCGGCTATGAAGATACGCGCGATGCCTTCAACATTCCTCACGACCTGAAGATCCTGCAGGAGGTCTTCATGGTCGACGATGGCGCGTATGCGCGCCAGAATGCGTTTTGGAGTGCAAAAGACCTTATCGCACTGTCAAGCAGTATCGGTGGCGCAGATGCCACCGCTCGCAGCAAGCAGATCGCGCGTATCCGGGCAGCCTATGACGACCTTTCACAGACCTACCAAGCTTCAAAGTCGGACAACGATATCCCTCTAAGCTAAAGGGAACGTGCTTATTACCGATTGGGGCTTACCCCGGCGCCTACTCTAGGTCGACCGGCCCTCCATCATCAAATCAAGACCAACCGCCAAGAGGCCGAAAACCAGCCCCCAGAACGCCGAACCGACCCCAAAGACCGATAACCCAGACGCCGTCACGGTCACCGTGAGAACTGCGGCAAACCGCGTCTGTTCAGGCGCTAATGCAGCACCCAACGCATGCATAAGCGGGCCGAGCAACGCAAGGCCGGCCACAGTGGCAATAACGCCCGGCGGCAAGGTAGAAAAACCGGCGACAACCGTAACAGCTGCAACCGCAAGAACCAGAAACCCGGTGCCGTAGAACAACCCAGAGAGCCAGCGCTTCGAAGGATCAGGATGCGTATCGACCCCGGTACATATGGATGCGGTTATCGAGGACATGGTTGTTGTGTGTGCGCCAAGGGGCGCAGTCAGCAGAGACATGAGACCCGTGATCGCAAGCGCAGAGCGCGTCGGCACCGAATAGCCGGATGCCCTTAGCACAGCAAATCCAGGCAGATTTTGGGAGGCCATCGAGACTAAAAAAAGTGGAACCCCGAGCCCCAGTATTGCCCCGGGTTCAAACGACGGAACAATCAGAGCGAAAGCCGCCAGCGATCCGCTAGCGTCATAAGGCGCGGTCTTCCCGAGAATAACGGCCCAACCAATTCCCATTACCAACACCACGATAACGGCCCAGGTCGGGCTATATAGGCGTACTACCAGAAACACTCCCACAAGGGGCAGAACGAGCTTGGGATCCATAGTTGCAGCGTCGAAAACATCAACGGAGAAACCTATAAGGACACCAGCCAGCATTGCCGATGCAATCGCCGAAGGTATCCTCTCAATCAGAGTCGTAAGCGGACGAAACGCAGAACTCACCAACACCAATAATGCTGTTACCAGGAACGCACCAACTGCCGCCTCCATAGAATAACTTGGTATGCCGGCCGAGGCTGTCCCCGCAATCAGTGCCGCGCCAGGCGTCGACCATGCCGTAATCATTGGCAGACGATGACGTAACGAAAGTACGATGCTAGCCACGCCGGTACCGAGGCAGATCGCAGACACCCAAGACGCGACCTGTACCGGGTTCGCACCCACCGCCTGTGCCCCGGCAATCACAATTGCAATACTGCTGCCGAAGCCGACCAAAATTCCCACAATTGCAGAGCTGAAGAGCGATATTTGCATCAGACTTTCTTTACATCTATCCGCAACATCTGTGCGATAGATTGAAGCTACTTGCGGCGGACTTAATAGTCTCGCACAGAATTTGGAGCATTAGAGAACATCAAAAGACCGAAGGGTCTATCGAACCGCAGCCCGCTAGAGCTCTCATGTTCTGGCCATTATTTCGGAGAGTGATTGGTGGGCGCACAAGGACTCGAACCTTGGACCCGCTGATTAAGAGTCAGCTGCTCTACCAACTGAGCTATGCGCCCACCGTGCGCTTGAAGCGGCGGACATAGCACCCGAAACAGTGGTTGTCGATAAGCAGACACGCAGAAAAGCGCTACCAAAACGCTCCGCCCCTACGGTTGATATAAGTGTCTCGGTGCAGCCAACAGCTCATTATTAGGCCAAAGCCGATTAGGACTGTCAGCATCGCCGTCCCGCCATATGAAATCAGAGGCAGGGGCACGCCAACAACGGGTAGAACCCCCATCACCATGGCAATATTGATGAACACATAGAGGAAAAAATTCACCGTTAGCCCCATCGCCAGCAACCTCGCAAAATTACTGCGGGCACGATAGGCAATGTAGGTGCCATAAGCGATGAGAAGTCCGTAGAGCACGATTAGCCCAATGCCACCGAGGAGTCCGAACTCCTCCGCTAGCACCGTGAAGATGAAGTCGGTTTGCTTCTCCGGAAGGAAATTCAGGTGACTCTGGGTACCCTCTAGAAAACCTCTGCCAAATACACCACCCGAACCCAGCGCGATCTTGGACTGAAGGATGTGATAGCCTGAGCCAAGTGGATCGGTCTCGGGATTAAGGAAAGTAAATATCCGCTGTTTCTGGTAGCTGTGCAGGAACTGCCAGCCTAAAGGTATCGCGGAGGCAGCAACAGCAGCCACGGTGGCAAATTGCCAAAGCCTCGTTCCACCCAACCAGAACATTGCGGCACCTACCATGGCCACGACGCCAGCGGTTCCTAGATCGGGCTGGCGCAAAACCAAGGCCATAGGTGCGGCCACAAAAACCACCGGAACCACCAAATTCGAAAGGCGACCGGCATCCTCGGAATCTACTCCATGAAAGTAACGCGCGAGCGCCAAGACGATTCCGACTTTCATAATCTCGGACGGCTGCAACTGGAAGAAACCCAGATCGAGCCAGCGCTGGGCTCCCATGCCGATTGAGCCCATGAGTTCAACAGCCGCGAGCAGTAGGAGGCAAACCACGTAGATAGGGTAGGCTGCGCGCAGCCAAATCCGGATATCCGTTACCGCCACCGCCAGCATCAGGAGGAGACCCACCGAAAATCGAATCAACTGGCGCAACGCCCATGGGTGAAAGTCGCCATTCGCAGCCGAGAACAGCATGGCAAAGCCGATAGACGCGGTCAGCACAATCAACAGCACCAACTCCCAATTCAGGTGCAGAAGTTTCTGCTGCAGAGAAAGCTTTGACGTAGCGGTGCCGCTGAGCCGAACCACGATCATTGTCCCCGTTTGTCGGACGCACGCAACCCGGCAACATTTGCGCCAGGCGCAAGCCTTGCCGGATCACGCTTCAGCGCGGCGGCCATCACATCTCGGGCGATCGGCGCAGCCACGGCGGACCCACCACCGCCATGCTCCACCACCACCGAGATCGCATAGCGCGGCTTCTCAACGGGTCCGTATCCGACGAAAAGCGCATGGTCACGGAACCGCCAGGGTAGATCCCTGTTCTTGATCACTCCCTCGTCTCGCTCACGTTGGGTAATACGTCGCACCTGCGCGGTTCCCGTCTTACCACCCATCGTCATCCCCGGCGCCTTGATCCGCGCCCTGTGGGCCGTGCCAGCCGGGTCCGCCATGACCAGTGTCATCGCGTCCATTATCGCCTTGAGGTTCCGAGAATTAACACCGATATATTCGGGTTCACCTATTACCCGGACAGTGAGCTTGTCCCGGACCACCAAATCACGCGCCACATGTGGCTGGACGATCTTTCCACCATTGACCATCCGCGCAGTCATGGTAGCTAGCTGCATGGGCGTTGCGGTGATGAAGCCTTGCCCTATCCCGGCAATGAGCGTCTCACCCAGCATCCAAGGTTGACCGATAACGGCACGTTTCCAGGCCTTGCTGGGAACCAGTCCGGTCCGCTCGCCGGAGGTATCGAGGTTCAGCTCGTTACCCAAGCCAAAACGTTCGGCCATCTTGGCGATCTTATCAATGCCGACCCTCCGCGCGAGTTCGTAAAAATACACATCGCAGGATTCGGCGATACCGCGGTTTAGTTCTACGACTCCGTGACCCTTTCGCCGCCAACAATGGAACTTCCCGTCGCCCACCTCCAAAAAACCCGGACAGACGTACGTAGTCTTTGGCGTTACAACACCGGCCTCGAGGGCAGCGAGCGCAACAATCATCTTAAAGGTTGAGCCCGGCGCGTACTCACCGGCCACGGCCTTGTTACGCAGCGGCGCGCGCTCATTGTCGGCCATAGAACGCCATTTCGCCGGACTTAGGTCCTCTGTGAAGGCGTTGGGATCGAAACTAGGCGTCGAGGCCTGAACAATAATCCCGCCAGTCTCGATGTCCATTAAAACGACCGATCCAGCCTCATCCCCAAGTCGCTTCATTGCCTCACGCTGGAGGGCCATGTCCACAGTCAAGACTACATCCTGGCCCGGGTCTCCATCTTGACGATCGAGCTCTCGGATTACGCGCCCCACCGCGTTGACTTCCAGCTGACTGGTCCCGGCACGGCCGCGCAACGGCAGGTCGAATGCGCGTTCCACCCCGCTGCGTCCAACCTTAAAACCGGGTAGCTCGAGGACCGGATCGCCGGTAAGATCCTTGGGCAGCGGCACACCCACATATCCGAGGATATGTGCTCCCACCTCGCCATTGGGATAGACGCGCCGTTCACCTACATCAATCTCGATACCCGGCAGATCTGGGGTATTAACCTCAAGCTGGGCTACATCTTCCCAATCCAGAAACTCCCGGACCGTAACCGGCACAAATTTGCGCCGACTGCGAATATCCTTAAGCACACGGGCTTTCTCCTCAGCGCTAATCGGAATGATCAGCGACAGCCGGTCAAGAATCGCCGAAACATCCGGTGCGTTTTCTGCCTTGAGAAGCACACGGTAATTCTGATGGTTTACGGCGATGGGAACACCGAAACGGTCAAGCACCCTTCCGCGCGAAGGAGCTAGAAGCCGTATATTGATACGGTTCTCCTCCGCCAGCATACGATAGCGCTCGGATTCGACCACTTGAAGGTAATACATCCGTCCGACAAGCGCGGTCAGCAGACCAAACTGTCCAGCGGCTAACAATGCCGCGCGACGACTGAAAGTTCGCTGCCGTTTGTTTTCGCGATTTTTCACGATGGCTGCGCCGAACCGACCAACCATCTCTGGCTCTGCAGCAGCGCCCAGGCCACCACTGGGAATGTAACCACGGTTAGGACCATACACATGAAAACCGCGTCCGCAGGCATAATCGCTTCCCGCAAAATTGACGCCATAACATAGGTGGAAAACATTGCTACAAGCGCAACAATCGCGAAGCCGGCCCAGAAGACCCAGAACGATTTGCCTGCGAGGAAACGGCGCTGATTCAGTACGAAGGCGTGGACCAGTATGTATATCAATGCCGTTAAGCCAAACGGCGCACCAATCAGCGCATCATGAAATAACCCTGCAGCGAAGATCAAAATTAGAGGCATCAGGTCGGGTCGGAATACCACCCAATAGTAAATCGCCATCAACGGCATGGCAGGCGCCACATTGGGGAAGAAGGGAATCGGGACCGGTAATTGCGTCAGCAGGATTAGTAAGATCGTGGATAGTCCCGGCACGACGCGGCGGAAAAGTTCAATAACCAGACCAAAGCTAGCGGCATTCACTGCTTGGATCCCCCGCTAGTCGTGCCGACCGCAGCTGGCGCATCAGGACGTGCCGGCATGTTTTCGGGTGATGGAAGAATACCGTTGACCCCGTAGTCGAGCACCCGGGCCTCGCTCACTCGCGCCAAGGGCACTGCCGGCTGTATGGAGACCCGGCCCTCACCGGCATCGACCACCAAACCTATCATCAAGCCCGGCGGGAACACGCCGCCATGCCCGGAGGTGATTATCCTATCACCGACAGAGATTGGCGAATTGGGTTCCAGGTAGGTCAAGTCTGGCCATGGCGTGTTGTTGCCCGTGACGATGACCCGATCGCCGGTAGATTCGACGATCGCCGGAATACGCGAGTTCAGGTCCGTCAGCACGAGCACACGTGCAGAGCGCTGGCCAACTTCCGCCACCCTCCCCAATAAAGCGCCATGGGACACCACAGCCTGACCGCGCCGGACGAAATTCTGCGCCCCGGCGTCGATCAGAAGACTGTGAAAGAAGGCGCCACCAGTATCCGCGACGACCCGCGCTGTGACCGCGCGGGGTCGGATGTCCGGTACAAAATCGAGTTGCGCGCGCAAGGTCGCATTCTCGACTCCAAGCTGACGAGCCACCTGAACCCAGTGCAGTAGCCTAGCGTTCTCTTCCTGCAGGCGTGCATTCTCTGTTCGCACAAGAAAGAAGCTTTCAACTGAAATTATGGCGGCCTGGCCTGCTTCGACCGGCCGCGACATCATATTGAGGACCGGGGTGACAGCATCTACGACGACTGTCCGTGCACGTTCGAACGCCTCGGGCTCCGCCTTGTTAAGAAACATCAGTGCAAACGACAGCGCGATTAGTGCGAGGAACGCAAAACGCTGTCCCCAAACCCGGACGGGCATCACTAGGCCGGCAACCGACACACTCACATTTCGTTTAGCCACCAGACTATTCCATCGTCCAGTTTCCAGCCGCTGACAGGTTAGTACATGCTGACCAGGACATCCTTAAGTCTCTTGAATTCCTCGAGCGCACGGCCCGTCCCGTGGACCACGCAGGTGAGCGGATCATCGGCGATCGAGACCGGAAGCCCCGTCGCATGACGCAGCACATAATCCATATTTCCGAGAAGCGCGCCGCCGCCGGTCAAGACGATACCGCGCTCAGCGATGTCCGAAGACAGCTCAGGCGGGGTCTGCTCAAGCGCGGCTTTGACCGCACTGACGATACCGCTTAACGGGTCACTTAACGCCTTTTGAATCTCTTGCGAATTGATCGTAAAGGTTTTCGGTACCCCTTCAGCCATGCTACGGCCACGAA
>PBMH01000043.1 GCA_002722515.1 Alphaproteobacteria bacterium
CATCGGGAGGCACCGAGGCTAACAATCAGGCACTGGGCGGGTTTGAGGGCACTGTGTTTGTTTCGGCGGTCGAGCACGATTCCATACTGGATGTTCGTGAGGATGCGCATGGCATCGCCGTGGACGGATCAGGAGTGCTTCGCTTAGAGATTCTGGCGGAGGCGTTGGAGCGTGCCGTTGGGCGTACGCTTGTATCCGTAATGCTGGCTAATAATGAGACAGGTGTGGTGCAGCCGGTCTGCGATATCGTGGAGTTAGCGCGCGCGCATGATGCGCTGGTTCACTGCGATGCTGTTCAAGCAGCTGGAAAGATCGATGTTTCGTTTGTTGATCTCGGTGTCGATTTGATGAGTTTGTCGGCACATAAACTAGGTGGCCCCCAAGGTGTCGGTGCTTTGGTCGTGCGTGACGGGTTGGATCCGGAACCATTACTTCGGGGCGGCGGGCAGGAACGTCGGCGTCGGGCCGGCACCGAGAATATCCCTGGTATCGCGGGCTTTGGTGCTGCCGCCCGTGTCGCGGGGGCCGATCTCGAAAAATTTCGTCGCCTTGGCCTCCTGCGCGATACTATGGAGTCGCGTTTGCGCGCAGCAACGCCCGACGTCGTCGTTTATGGGGAGGATGTCGTACGGTTGCCGAACACGAGTTGCCTCGGGCTGCCGGGTGCGATGGCAGAGGTTCAGGTTATGCAACTCGATCTCGCAGGTATCGCGGTGAGCGCTGGTTCTGCATGTTCAAGTGGTAAGGTTACGCCGAGCCATGTGTTGTCGGCTATGGGGTGTGACACTGATGCAGCACGTTCCGCAATCAGGGTTTCGTTCGGATGGAACACTGAGCCCGAAGACGTTGACAGGTTCTCGGATGCCTGGATTTCGATGGCGCAACGCCGGGACGATTCGGCGAGCTGCCGGAGATCTGTGGCATGAGCTCGGTGCCCACGGCAATCTATCTTGACCACCAGGCCACAACGCCGGTTGATCCGCGCGTTCTCGACACGATGCTCCCCTGGTTCAGCGAAAATTTCGGCAATGCGCATTCTACGCAGCATGCTTGGGGGCGGCAGGCAGCTAACGCGGTTGAAAATGCGCGAGAGCAGGTGGGCTCGCTCATCGGTGCGAGTGCCCGAGAAATCGTGTTTACCTCTGGAGCAACGGAATCCAACAACCTAGCAATCAAAGGCGCCGTTCGGTTTGCCATGCGACATGGCAGGGGCGATCACTTGGTGACCGTGGCAACGGAGCATAAATGTGTGCTCGAATCCTGCGCTGCGGTTGCCGAGGAAGGTGCGAGTATTTCCATCATTGGCGTTGGCCCCGACGGTCGGGTGGATCCATCAGCAATCTCTGCTGCCATCACTGACGATACGGTATTGGTTTCAGTCATGGCGGTGAATAATGAGATCGGGGTACTCCAGCCGTTGGCAGAACTGGGTTCGATTTGCAGTGCCCGCGGTGTGCTATTGCACACCGATGCAGCTCAGGCGGCCGGTAAGGTCCCGATTGACGTGGATGCGATGCAGATCGATTTGCTCAGCATATCCGGCCACAAGATGTATGGCCCGAAGGGTATTGGCGCACTGTACACGCGCCGTCGTCCGCGTGCCCGCCTGCTTGCCGAGATTAGTGGCGGTGGTCAGG
Organism: Alphaproteobacteria bacterium; assembly: GCA_002722515.1. GTDB lineage: Bacteria > Pseudomonadota > Alphaproteobacteria > UBA6615 > UBA6615 > UBA8079. The sequence continues at coordinate 1,638 of PBMH01000043.1, forward strand.
AGCGAGGGTTCCGCTCTGGTACTCTGCCGGTGCCGCTAGCAGCGGCTCTTGGTGATGCTGCTGTTATCGCGATGTCTGAACTCGCCACCGAGGGTACGCGGCTTGCTAGCCTGCGAGATCGAATGCTTAAACATCTGCGTGCTAGACACGACGGTCTTTTCGTGAACGGCTCGTTGGACCATCGGGTACCAGGAAATCTCAATGTTGGGTTTCCGGGCATCGATGCCGGGGCTCTCATGAACGGGCTGGATTCCGTAGCAATCTCGACCGGCTCTGCCTGTACTTCGGCGTCCATTGAACCATCTTATGTACTGAGAGCCCTAGGTCTAGGTGATTCAGATGCCGGTGCATCTATACGAATTGGATTTGGCCGTTTCACCACCGAAACGGAGGTCGATACCGCAGCGGAGTTAATTTCAGCAGCTGTGGATGCGCAGTTGGATAAAAGGCCCTCGCGGGCCGCGGAATAGCAGAGTTGGAAGGGCGTAATGGTATCCAATACTGAGGCAATTGATCAGGTCCGTTCGATCGGCGATCAGTATAAGTACGGCTTCGTCACGGACATCGATTCTGAGTTTGCGCCGAAGGGCTTGAACGAGGACATCATCCGGTTGATCTCCAAGAAGAAGGAGGAGCCGGAGTGGATGCTTGAGATGCGTCTTAAGGCCTATGCACACTGGCTGACCATGGAAGAGCCGACTTGGCAGAAGCCAAAATATTCGGCGATCGACTATCAGGACAGCTACTACTACGCCGCCCCGAAGACGACAGAGAAACCGAAGACACTGGACGATGTGGATCCGAAGCTTCTTGAAACATACGAGAAGTTGGGTATTCCGTTGCGGGAGCAGGAGGTGCTTGCGGGGGTTCAGGGCGCGCCGGCTGTCGCGGTGGATGCCGTGTTCGACAGCGTGTCTGTGGCCACAACCTATAAGGCTAAGCTCGAGGAACAGGGTATTATCTTCGGGTCGATCTCTGAGGCCATGAAGACCCACCCAGAACTAGTGCGGAAGTATTTGGGTTCCGTTGTGCCGTATGGCGATAATTTCTTTGCGGCTCTCAACGCTGCGGTCTTCACGGACGGCTCATTCGTATACATTCCCAAGGGCGTCCGCTGTCCAATGGAGCTCTCGACCTATTTTCGGATCAACGCCGAAAACACTGGACAGTTTGAGCGTACGCTCATTGTTGCCGATGAAGGTTCTTACGTCAGTTATCTCGAAGGTTGTACGGCGCCACAGCGCGACGAGAATCAACTGCATGCTGCCGTCGTCGAGTTGGTAGCTATGGACGATGCAGAGATCAAGTACTCGACGGTTCAGAACTGGTATCCCGGTGACGAGCATGGTAGGGGCGGAATCTATAATTTCGTCACCAAGCGGGCTGCATGCCGCGGTAGGAATTCCAAGGTGTCCTGGACACAGGTAGAGACCGGCTCTGCGATCACATGGAAGTATCCGAGCTGCATCCTGCAGGGTGATAATTCGACCGGCGAGTTTTACTCGGTCGCTATCACCAACAATGCTCAGCTTGCGGATACCGGAACTAAGATGATCCATATCGGCAAAAACACCCGCTCACGTATCATATCCAAGGGCATCTCCGCGGGTAAGTCTGACCAGACCTATCGCGGTCTAGTTCGTATGCAGCGGGGTGCCGATAGCGCGCGCAATTATACCCAGTGTGACAGCCTGCTGATCGGCGATAAGTGTGGTGCGCATACGATCCCGTATATCGAGAGCCAGAACTGGTCTGCTCAGGTCGAGCATGAGGCGACTACAAGCCGGATCGGGGAAGACCAGCTGTTCTATTGCCAGCAGCGTGGGATGGGAGATGAAGAGGCCGTGGCGCTCATCGTCAACGGATTTTGTAGGGAAGTGCTGCAGACCCTGCCGATGGAATTCGCGGTCGAGGCACAAAAGCTAGTTGGTATCAGCCTCGAAGGTAGCGTGGGTTAGAGGAGAAGTTTTTGAGATGGCTATGCTGGAAATTCATGACTTGCACGCGACCGTTGATGGAAAGGTGATCCTGAACGGATTGAATCTCACCATCGATGCTGGCGAGGTGCATGCGATCATGGGACCCAACGGGTCCGGCAAGAGCACCCTGTCCTATGTGCTGACCGGCCGCCACGGCTACGAGGTCACGGGCGGTAAAATTATGTTCGACGGTAACGACTTGATGCAGATGGAACCCGACGAGCGCGCCCGTGAAGGCGTTTTCCTCGCATTTCAGTATCCAGTCGAAATTCCGGGCGTCACCAGCATGACGTTCCTTCGCACAGCTGTGAACGCGGTGCGCGAGCATCGCGGCGAGGCGCCCTTCGATCCGATGGACTTCGTTAAGCATTTGCGTAAGAGCGCGACCGATCTCAATATCTCCGATGACATGCTGAAGCGGGCGGTCAATGTTGGGTTCTCCGGTGGCGAGAAGAAGCGAATGGAGATGCTGCAAATGGCTGCTCTTGAACCTCGGATCTCGATCCTTGATGAGACCGATTCCGGTCTCGACATCGACGCCCTGAAGATTGTAGCCGATGGCGTGAACGCTATGCGTTCTTCCGAACGCGGGATTCTGCTGATTACCCATTACCAGCGGTTGCTCGAATATATCGAGCCTGACCATGTGCACGTTCTAGCTCAAGGCCAGATCGTGAAGTCCGGTGATAAATCACTGGCGTTGGAGCTTGAGGAAAAGGGCTATTCCGAATTCCTCGACAACGCAGCCTGAGGGAGACCCCGGTGCCTGACGGAAGTACAAATATAACGCCTTATCTTGCGCAGGCGCTGGAGGTTTCACCAACATTCGCCGGCGCCGGTGTGGACTGGGTTGATGCGCTACGTAACGCCGGCGCGCAATGTTATACCGATCACGGTCTGCCGGTGCGTCGCGATGAATATTGGCGTTACACCAATTTGAATTCTCTGAGGGACGAGAGGTTTCAGCTGGCGTCTGCCGACCCCTTGATAGGGTTACCACCACTACCGCATCCGTCTGTGTCTGGTCTCGCAAGTTATCGGATCGTTCTGGTGAACGGTCGCGTGCAGCCGAAACTGTGCATGCTCGACGGGATGCCGGACGGCGTACTAATCACCGACCTGGGGGGTATCCTTGTTGCGGCGCCGGAGCGTCTCGAACCGCATCTGGGCCGGGTCGTGTCACTCAAGGATATGCCGATGGCGGCGCTGAACACCGCCTTCCTTCAGGACGGTATGGCGGTCTTCATCGACGAAGAAATCGTCCTCGACAAGCCGGTGCACCTAATTTCGATTACGGCTCCAGGCGAGGGCGCGATGATGGTGCAACCGCGCCATCTGGTCGTCATGGACAAGGGTGCGCAGGCGACCCTAATTGAAACTCATATATCTGCGGCCGGCGGCTCGAGCTTTAACAACATCGTGACCGAATTACAGGTAGCCGAAAACGCGAGGCTTAACCATTTCGTCTTTCAGGGTGAATCTGAAACCAGTGTGCATCTCTCCGGGACCGCGGTTGCGCTGTCGGCTGGCGCATATTACGAAAGCTTCGTGTTGCAGGGCGGCGCCGCGATCGGGCGCAGCGAGATCCGGGCCTATCTCAACGGGCCGGGTGCTGATTGTCGCCTTGACGGCGTGTATCTCGCCACGGGAAACCAGCTTGTGGACAACACGACCTACATTGAGCATGCCGCTCCCGAGTGCCGGTCGCACCAGGTCTATAAAGGCGTTCTGGGTGGGCAGTCACGTGGCGTCTTTCAGGGCAAGACGCATGTTACGCGCGGCGCACAACAGACCGATGGCCGCCAGCTGAGCCAGGCGTTGTTGCTTTCGCCGCGCGCCGAGATCAATGTACGCCCAGAACTAGAAATCTACGCCGACGACGTCAAATGCAGCCATGGGGCGACAGCGGGCGAACTCGATGAGAACGCGGTATTCTACCTTGTCAGCCGCGGCATTACTCGGCCGGATGCGCGCCGCATGCTCATCGAGGCCTTCTTGTCGCAGGCAATCTCCGAGATCTCGCTGCGACCGGTCGGGGAGGGTTTTTCAACCCATATCCAGCAATGGCTCGGATCCCATGTCGATCAGTCGCCGGACGGGGACCCGTCATGACATCGCAAGATGCAACTGACGTGGTGCCGAGCTATGACGTCGATGCCGTCCGGTCGGATTTTCCGATACTTAGCACCACGATGCACGATAAGCCGCTGGTGTTCCTAGACAGCGCGGCATCGGCGCAGAAACCACGCCAGGTCATTGACGCGGTGTCGAGTGCATATGAGTCTGAGTATGCGAATGTTCATCGCGGACTCTATAAGATTAGCGAAACTGCAACGGCGAACTATGAGGGGACGCGCGAGACGATCCGGAAATACATCAACGCCGAGCGTACCAGCGAAATTATTTTTACCCGCAACGCAACGGAATCCATCAACTTAGTCGCCTACAGTTTCGGGCGCGAGTTTCTCGAAGAGGGCGACGAGGTCGTCATCACCGAGCTGGAACACCATGCAAACATCGTGCCTTGGCAGATTTTACGCGATGAGAAGGGTGTCGTCCTGAGGGTCGCGCCGGTGAATGACGACGGCGAGCTCATTATGTCGGACTTCGAGGAGATTCTCGGACCAAATACGAAGCTGGTCACGGTCTCTCATATGTCGAACGTGATGGGGACTGTCCTGCCGGTTGAGGAGCTTATCCAGCGCGCCCATGCCGTGGGCGCCAAGGTGCTGCTCCATGGCTGCCAGTCGGTGACGCACATCCCGGTCGATGTACAGGCGCTGGGGTGTGATTTCTATGTCTTCTCCGGCCATAAACTCTACGGTCCGAGCGGAATCGGTGTGCTTTATGGACGCGAGGAACTCCTCGATTCGATGCCGCCCTTTATGGGCGGGGGTGATATGATCTCGTCCGTGACATTCGCGAAGTCGACTTGGGCGAATCTTCCACACAAGTTCGAGGCGGGTACACCAGCCATTGTTCAGGCCATTGGGCTTGGCGCAGCAATCGACTATGTGACCGATCTCGGGCTTGAAGCAATCGGCGCACACGAGGCCGAACTGTTGAACTATGCGACTCAGAAACTGTCTAGCTTCGACGGCCTTAAGATCATTGGCACTGCCCCTAACAAGGCGAGCGTCCTTTCTTTTACTCTCGACTTCGCCCACCCCCATGACATCGCGACCATTATTGACCGCGCTGGCGTTGCCGTGCGTGCAGGCCATCATTGTGCTCAACCGCTGATGGATCGAATGGATGTCCCGGCGACTGTGCGTGCCTCGATAGGTCTTTATAATAACCGGTCGGATATCGATGCCTTGGCCGCCGCGCTCGCAGACGTCCAAGAGTTGTTTGGCTGATGAGTGACGATCTTCGAGAGCTCTATCAGGAGGTAATTCTGGAACATGGCAAGAACCCTCGTAACTTCTACGCGAGCGAAGACGCGACGAACGAGGCAAGGGGTAACAACCCACTCTGTGGCGATCAGTTGGTGATCTATCTCAAGCTCGACGATGATGGCAGGGTGGCCAACGCCTCGTTCTTGGGAAAGGGCTGTGCAATCTCGATGGCCTCTGCCTCGATGATGACCGAGATCGTGAAGGGCCGGACTCGGAATGAAGCCGAATCTATTTTCGAGGCATTCCATGGCATATGCACCGGGGAAGAGGCCGGGCATAAGCTGTCCGACGACTTGGAGAAGCTCCAGGTCCTGTCCGGGGTTAGTGCATTCCCCACACGTGTCAAATGCGCCACCCTGCCATGGCATACGATGGTTGCCGCCCTTCATGGCAAAGATGAAATTTCGACGGAATAGGAACGAGTAATATGAGTTACGATCACGAAATGGGTTCGCCCATGCGCATTCCTGCTCCAATGCCGCCGGGCGAAGAGATGACAGCTCGGGCGGGCGAACCGTTACCCGAGGGGGCTACCGTCGCCGATCGCGAGGCGGTGATAGGGGCGTTGCGGACAGTCCACGATCCGGAGATTCCAGTGAACATCTACGACCTAGGTCTTATTTACGACCTAGGAATACATACCGACGGTTCAGTACGGATCGAAATGTCGTTGACGGCGCCGGCGTGTCCCGTGGCCGGCGAAATACCATACTGGGTGGCAAACGCCGTGGCGGATGTCGAGGGAATCGGCGAGGTTGAGGTGAACCTAATATGGGATCCACCTTGGGATATGGAGCGCATGTCCGGCGACGCTAAGCTGGCCCTTGGTATTGACTGACCTATATAAAATTCTGACGAGTTCTTTGAGGAGTTCGCAATGCCCGAACCGATCATCAAACTGACTGATGCTGCTGCCGACCGCGTGAAAGTGCTGATGTCAAAGACCGCTGACGATGTTGCGGGCCTCCGGGTGGGGCTTTCGACGCGCGGCTGTTCCGGCCTGTCCTATGTTGTAGAGTATGCTGAGGAAGCTAAGCAGTTTGAGGAAGTAGTCGAGGATAAGGGGGTACGGGTATTCATCGATCCGGCTGCAACTATGTTCCTTATCGGCGCGACGATGGACTATCGCGAGGGTAGGTTTGAATCTGGCTTCGTGTTTGATAATCCTAACGCTAAGGGCACATGCGGCTGCGGCGAATCCTTTCACGTTTAGTTTTGGGTCTGGCTGTAATTCACCATGCCTCGTATGACCTTCATCGACGGTGCCGGTACGCCGCATGACTTAAACGCGCCGGTTGGCCATTCGCTTTTGCAGGTCGCGTGGGACAACGGTCTAGATGTAGAAGGTGCTTGTGAAGGCGCTATGGCCTGTTCGACCTGTCACGTAATTGTCGATTCTGATTGGTTCGCCCGACTGGACCCACCGAGTGAGGACGAGGAAGATATGCTCGATCTCGCGCCGATGTTAAAATCGACATCGCGGCTGGGCTGTCAGATTATTGTGACCGAAGCGATGGAGGGGCTCATCGTCAGCCTGCCTGGCGCAACACGTAACCTAATGCTCGGATAATGATCTATCTTAACGATTTCGAACTGTTTCCCCACCTTCGTCGGATTTCGCCTAGTTGGCAAAACTATGTTGCTCATCCCTTCGTGGAGGGCATTCGAGACGGAACCTTGCCGGATAAGGCATTTCGGTACTATCTGGGTCAGGATTATCTCTTTCTCATCCACTTTGCCCGGGCCTATGCGCTGGCTGCTTACAAGGCTGACAGCTTGTCTGATATCCGCGATGCGGCGTTGGGAATGAGCACAATTGTCGATACCGAGATGGCCCTACACGTTGAGTACTGCCGCGACTGGGGCTTGGACGAACCCGCGATAGAGTCGTTAACCGAGGCCTCGACGACCATGGCCTACACTCGCTACGTGCTTGAGAAGGGGCACCAGGGAGATCTGCTGGACCTTTATGTGGCCCTGGCACCGTGCGTAATCGGATATGGTGAGATCGGCGCACGGTTGGCGGCGGACACTACGGCCAGGCGGAATGGCAATCCCTATTCATCGTGGATCGAGATGTATGCCGGGAACGAATACCAGATGGCCGCGCGGACCCATGCACAAACACTAGAACGCCTTTGGCTTCGGCGAGCGGCAAAGGGACGATTGGAAGATCTCTCCCAAGTGTTTGAAGAGGCCACCCGCCTGGAAACGGAGTTCTGGCAGGCGGCACTTGATGCGGTCTAATAGTTAGCGCGTCTCAGCGTCACCGAAGCTAATTGTGATCTCGATGTTTTCATTGGCGCTACGGACCCGCCCGTCGTCCCAGAGCACTGGCTCGGCATCGGATCCTTGTTCGGCGACATAGCGCGCTGCCTCTAATCCAGCCCGCGCGATGCCGACGTTGACCTGAGCCATTAGCTCGGCGGCAGAGTAGGGGCGTCCGCGGCTCAGTGTAACCCGGGCACCATGGACAACTATGTTCACCCGCCATTTATCTATGCTCCCAATGACCCTCTTCACGCGGCGCAGAATGCTCTCAACCTCGCGTGCCGCCGCAGTATCGCGGCTGACAACCTCGTTGCCGCTGACATTGATCCGAAATGCGAGCGGGCCCGTCATTAGGCCAGGGTCGAATCGGAACTCCCGCTGTAGCGCGGTCATAGCTCGCGCTTCCAAGGCGCTGCGTGCTTCCGGTATCTCGGCAGTCAACATGTCGAAGCAGGCGAGCCTTTTCGTATCATCGGTCAGAATAGAACAGCTTGCGAAGGATTCGCTCAGGTCACCACGCGCTGGTGTGTTGGCTGGGCCGAGTAGTGCAGCAAGCGCTGTGGCCAATGCCAGTGTGTATTTTGGAGTGCGGTTGTTCGCAGCGATGATGATGCCTAAGTACATAATCAAGACATGGCGACTACGCACTGCACGATCAAGGTGTGTGGACTTCGTGATTGGTTTGCCGATTGGTACGACACGCCTATATTGTCGACCGTGAATAGAAAAATAAATAGTCTGGGTTTTGATCGTTCACCCGCTGATACGCGTGTCGTCGTCGCGATGTCGGGCGGTGTCGACAGTTCCGTGACTGCTGCTCTCCTGCACGAACAGGGATTTGACGTCGTAGGGGTCACGCTGCAGCTCTACGATCATGGTGCTGCCACTGGGCGTGCGAAGGCATGTTGCGCTGGTCAGGATATATACGATGCCCATCGTGTCGCCGACATGATGGGTTTCCCGCATTACGTCCTCGACTATGAGAGCCGTTTTCGTGAGGACGTGATCGAGGATTTCGCCGCCGCCTATGTGCGTGGCGAGACGCCGATACCCTGTGTAACCTGCAACCAGACCGTAAAGTTCCGCGATCTCATGGAAACCGCGCGGGACCTTGGGGCCGATGCGTTGGCCACCGGACATTATATCCGACGCGAGACGGGGCCTTTTGGCGCAGAACTGCACCGTGCCGTCGACACCTCGCGTGACCAGAGCTACTTTCTGTTCGCTACAACACGCGAACAGCTAGATTATCTGCGCTTCCCGCTGGGCGCTATACCTAAAGACCAGGTACGGGAACACGCTAGACGACTAGGCCTATCTATCGCGGAAAAGCCGGATAGTCAGGACATTTGTTTCGTTCCCGATGGGAAATATTCTCAGATTGTCGAGAAGTTACGGCCAGGTGCTGCGGAGCCGGGGGATATTATCCATCTAAATGGGACCGTTCTCGGCCGCCATCATGGCATATTGAACTTTACGGTCGGTCAGAGGCGTGGCCTAGGCGTTGGTGGGCGTAAGGAGGCTGAAGATGATGTTCTTTACGTCGTGCGGCTCGACCCCGACGCGCGTCAGGTAATTGTCGGCCCGCGTGCTGCTCTCGCGACATCACGTATCCAACTCAATGCTGTTAATTGGCTGGGTGATGGTGGTGGCTTGCCGCTCGAGGGTATGGCGATGTCAGTTAAGGTCCGTTCGGCGATGGATCCTGTTCTGGGCCGGATAGCGGTCGGCCGGGATGGAGCGGCTGTCGTTGAACTGGAGATGCCCGAGTTCGGCGTTTCACCGGGCCAAGCGGCGGTCTTCTATGATGGCGATCGGGTGCTCGGTGGCGGCTGGATTCGACGTAGCGACTAGAAGAACGAGGCAGCATGAGTATCTACATCTTGGTCCACGGCGCTTACCATGGTGGTTGGTGCTACGAAAAAATCGTGCCGCGGATTGAGAGGGCCGGTCACACTGCGATTGCGGTTGACCTGCCGGGGCATGGCGATGACCAGGTACCCATCGCGTCGGTTACGTTGGACGCCTATGTGAGCCATGTCTGTGAAGTGGTGTTGGCGCAGCCTACACCCGTCATTCTAGTCGGGCACAGTCTTGCCGGCATGACGGTCACCCAGGTCGCTGAGTGCATACCTGACAAACTGGACTGGGTTGTATATCTGACCGCGATGATGCCGAAGAATGGGCAGAATCGGATCGATCTCGCTGAATTTGAGGGACCATATAAGATGACTTCGAAACGCGTCCTTTCGGACGACGGCCTGTCGGCAACGATGCCGGAGGAAATTATTCCGCAAACCTTCTACGGTGAATGCAGTGCCGATGACGTCGCGCGGGCAATTGCCCGCCTGGTACCTCAGGCGACCGAACCTCTGCAGCGGGAGGTCCGTACCACTCCCGAGCGCTTCGGCATTGTGAAGCGGGCGTTTATTGAGTGCTTGCGCGACAACGCAATTCCGGTCGCCATGCAACGTGCTATGATTGAGGCACAGCCCTGTAATCGCGTCTTCACAATCGATACTGACCATTCGCCGTTCTATTCCGCACCTGATGAGCTCGTCAGTAAACTGCTAGAACTGGCGTGAATGGTTCGGTTCCCAGGGCTTTTGCTTGCGCACTTTTCAATGATTTAGTGGCATGATGCGTGGTCGGGGCACACCCGGCATTAAACGTAACTCGCACTAGATGTTTTGAGGAGGACCCATGACACTAATCACGCGCAACCCAGCTATGATCGCGCCCCCTGCGGCCCTTTACAGCCATTCGGTAGAGATTCCACCTAATGCACGCTGGCTAGTCACGGCTGGCCAAGTCGGCATGACCGCCGATGGGATGGTTCCGGAGGGCTTTGAGGCCCAGCACGAGTTGGTGTGGCAGAACACGCTGGCAGTCCTTGAGGATGCCGGCTTTGGACCTGAGCACATTGTGCGCCTCAACGTTTATTCGACCGATCCGTCGGGGCTGCAGTATCTGCTACCCCATCGCGAGAAGTATCTAGCGCCGGGCCATGTGCCAGCCTCGACTTGGGTCGTAATAAGCCAGCTTGCCAACCCGCAATGGGTCGTCGAGATGGAGACCATTGCCGCGAAGCCCGAATAGAGTTGTCGTATGTCGGTCGAACCTGATCGCTCGGCCGGTCCGACTTCAATGGCCAGCGCGCAAGGCAGTAGATTCCGGCGGGGCATGTGGCCCTTCCTAATGATTTTCGCGGCCGCTTTCATCCTGGCGTCGAACCACATTATCGGGCGCTTGGTGCAGGGCGATATGCCGCCTATGGGGATAGGCTTCTGGCGTTTATTCATCGCGACGGCGGTTCTGATGCCGTTTGTTGGCCGGTCGGTCTGGATCAAACGCGCCAAAATTCGCCAGCACTGGAAACTATTTTTTATTTTGGGCGTGGCGCTGGGGCCATTCGGTAATGCGTCGGTCTATGTCGCCTATCATTTTACCACTGCGATCAACGGAGGGGTCGTATCTACCGCACAGCCAGTGGCGACCGTTCTGATCACGTTTCTTGTCTTTCGCGAGGCGATTACCCGGTCTCAGGCGGTGGGCATTGTCGTCGCAACTCTTGGGGTGTTCGTAATCATTTCCGGTGGTGACCTATTGGTTCTGCTTGCTCTCTCACCGAACATCGGCGACCTCATCATGCTGGCAGCTATGTTTGGGTTCGCCGTCCATAATTCGCTGCTACGAAAAATACCAAGCAGTTTCTCGACGGCCGAGATATTACTCTCGGTGCAGTGTTTCTCAATGATGGTGATGTTTCCGCTCTACGTGACCGAGACGATCATCTTCAAGCCGATGCCTGTTACCTTGGAGGCGGCTGCGGTAATGGCTTGGGTTGGCATTGCCGTGGCGATCGTCGCGGTCGGTTTTACCAACACCGCTGTACTTTCTATCGGTGCGAACAAGGCGACTATGTCAAATTACATCCGCGCTGTGCTTACTGCATTGCTCGCGGTCCTGATCCTCGGTGAACGCCTGGAACTGTTTCATCTGGTGGCATTCGCATGTGTCGTTGCTGGTGTAGTGATTTTGGGTAGGGGGCGGCGCGCGCACTTGCCTTGACAGGCGGACAGCGCACCACCTATATCCCCTGCCGCACTTGGGGCGGAGTAGCTCAGCTGGTTAGAGCAGCGGAATCATAATCCGCGTGTCGGGGGTTCGAGTCCCTCCTCCGCTACCAATCCCGTTGTTTATACATACCCGGTACGTCACTGATTCGAGATGCTGGCGGTTCTTTCGTTAATGGATCAGGTGTATGGTTCACGGTAGGAACTACGCCGGGTGACGTGGGTAATGGGCGCTTGGCCGGGTTAATTCAGGAAGGCGGTCGCGGCGTAAACGCGAGGATGCCAACCCGCCCGGCCCATCGACCGGTAAAGGTCAGTGCTGTGAGAATGAAGATGCACAAGGTTGGAACATTCGATAGCACTGAACTCGTGCCGCAGCCGAAATATGCTGGTCACGCAGCGGGCCCAAACTGGGCACCCTTTTGCAGTCCCTGGGGCAATATGGCCAAAGTCTTTAAGTTCTAGTTCGTAACCCAATTGAGTGAGACCCGATGTCCGAAAACGCACCCCTGACGATTCGTCTGAATACTGCCGACAATGTTGTTGTCGCCAGGGCTGAAATTATGCCGAACACCAAGATATCTGATGAGGGGATTACGACCAACGTGCCCATTCCGCGTGGCCACAAGATCGCTACGCGACCGATTGCCCGGGGAGAGACGATTATCAAGTACGACCAGATTATCGGCTATGCAGCTGTGGATATTCGGGAGGGGGATCATGTCCACACGCAGAATTGCGAGTTCCGTATGGTAGATCGTGACTATCAATTCGCGACTGATCTGCGTGAGACGGAGATATTGCCTGATGCCGAGCGCCGGACGTTCGAGGGCTATGTGCGGAAGAACGGTGCGGTAGGCACCCGTAACTATATCGGTATCCTAACCTCGGTTAACTGCTCCGCGACGGTGGCTCGCTACATCTCAGATTCCTTCAACGCCACCGGTAAACTCAACGACTATCCGAACATTGATGGTGTTTCGGCCTTTGTTCATGCGACAGGCTGCGGAATGGCCGATTCTGGTGACGGCTATGCCAACCTGCAGCGCACCCTGTGGGGCTATGCGCGACATCCAAACTTCGCGGGTGTCCTGATCGTTGGACTCGGCTGTGAAGTAAACCAGATACCGTTTTTGCTCGATGCCTACGGACTCGAACTTAATGACACTTTCCAAACCATGACGATCCAGGAATCCGGTGGCACACGGAAGACCGTGGACCAGGCAATCGAGCGGATCAGCACAATGCTCGGGCCCGCCAACGCGGCAACACGATCCACGGTGCCCGCGAGCGAGCTTACGGTAGCCCTCCAGTGTGGCGGCTCGGACGCATATTCTGGTATCACCGCTAATCCGGCGCTCGGCAATGCTGTCGACCGCCTGGTCGCGAATGGTGGCACCGGGATCTTAGCAGAAACACCGGAGATCTATGGTGCGGAGCATTTGCTTACTCGCCGCGCAATCAATGCTGAGGTTGGTCAGAAGCTTGTCGATCGGATCAAGTGGTGGGAGGACTACACTGCACGCAACCACGGCTCTATGGATAACAATCCATCACCGGGAAACAAAGCTGGTGGGCTCTCGACGATTCTTGAGAAATCCCTCGGCGCGGCTGCCAAGGGCGGCACCACCAATCTGACTGGCGTATACAAATATGCCGAGCCTGTTGATACAAAGGGGTTCGTATTTATGGATTCGCCGGGGTTCGATCCGGCCTCAATTACCGGTGAGGTTGCGTCGGGCGCTAACCTAGTTTGTTTCACCACTGGCCGCGGCTCGGTCTATGGTTGCAAGCCGTCGCCGTCGATTAAGCTTGCAACCAACACCGAGATGTATGAGAGCATGTCCGACGATATGGACATTAACGCTGGCAAGATTGCAGACGGCAATGCCACTATTGAGGATGTCGGTCTCGAGATCTTTGACTACATGCTAGATATCGCGAGCGGCACTCAATCGAAGTCTGAAGCGCTGGGATTCGGCGACAACGAGTTTATCCCCTGGCAGGTTGGTGCGGTGATGTAGTGCTGCGCTGCAATGTTAGATGTTTCAATCTCTCGCGTCAGGTCGCCCTAGTCCGCTGTATCGGCGGTATTCCATTCGCGCCTTGGCGAACACCGGCCTGTAAACTATGCCTCTAACCATTAACTGCTGCCGAAACCGTCGCGACCACAAAAGCTGGGCCGCGGCAACCTATCATCTAGGTTGTAATTATGGTGAGTGTCGACGCCTTGAAAACGGTCACTGAAACCGCGATGGAGCAGCTAGCACCCTGATTGGGAGTTTGGTTTTCAGCCTCTGCTCCGCCTAATGATGTTATGTCTTTGCAAACTGCGCAGTGACACGATGCGGCTGCAATAGCAACTTTCCCATGATCCGGCTCGCATCAAGATGCTCGTGCGCTTCAATCGCATCCTCCAGGGGCATCTCGGCGTAGATCGCGGGTGCGATCGTACCAGCGGTAATCATCCCTATTAGCAACTCCAGATCCTGTCCAGCTGCTAACGGGTTATGATCGAAGGAATGGATGGAGAATACACGCACAGCGGGACAGCGAGCCCAACGTTGGGTCTGTCCCACGAACACGTCGTCCTGGGGTAAGCCGTCGATCATGCCGCAGAGGAGCAAAGTGCCGTGGATCGCGAGCAGGTCGAGATGGCCGATGAAATTATGACCGCCAACTGGATAGATAAAATGATCCACGCCGCGCCCGCCTGTAATTTCCATGATTGCATCCCTCAGCTTACCGTCCGATGTATCTACCACGTGACGAGCACCCCGCTTGCGGACGAACTTGGCCTTATCAGGGTTGCGTGCGAGCGCGATGGTCTCTAGGCCTGCAGCATTCGCAAGGTCTAGCAGCGCGCTTCCTAGCCCGCCGGCCGCGCCAACGATAACGATTGAATCATCTGGGCGAACCCGGGCGCCAGAGTGCAGGATGCGGTAGGCCACACGATAGTTCATCAGGCAACCGGCTGCGGCGAGATCGAAACCTGACGGGCAGGGGAACGCCCAGTCAGCATCGATCGAAAGATATTCGGCGTAGCAGCCGCGTTCGGGCACTGCGGAGACGACAACTGGGTCGCCAATCTGGTGACGCGTCACGCCTTCGCCTAGTTCGGTTATGGTGCCGCTCATCTCGATGCCGGGGGTCGTCGGGAGCTCCGGCATCCAAGGGTATCGACCGTCCCGCACTAGCTGGTCAGCTAGGCCGATGCCAATCGAATGTGCCGTTACGAGCACTTGGCCGGGCTCCGGCTCGGGGCGCTTGACCTCGTCAAGCTGTAGAACCTCTGGGCCGCCGGTCTGATGCAGTCTGATTGCACGCATTCCATTATTCCTGTCTTTTCCAAAGGCCGGACATTTCTTTTCCCTTCGGAAGGTCAGACTAATGTTGAAGCCAGCTTTCAGGCTTGTCGACTAGGAAAAAATTTAATAGCGCCAGCTCTTAAACCGGAAAGGTTGTCGGCGTGTGTCTGGCGGGTGGCGCATTGCAGCCGGTCGTGGCCGAGTTTTTTGAGACCAGGAATTCCAGGAAAAGTACGCAAATTGGTGAAGCCTTTTATTGTGGTCCCGTTGCAGTCGGAAACGCATCAAGCGCGGATGACTTCGAGCCTGAGGCGAGGCTAACTACTGATACTGAGCATAAATCTCGACCCTCTTTCAGGTCGGGTTTGGAAGAAAAGGTGACCTCTAGGCTGAAAGGTTTGGATGTCACCTTTTTTTATTTGAACCCTACTGGATTGAGTACACTCGACCCGCCAAGGTATATAAACATCTACGTTCCGCGCCGCACAGGCGGCAGGCCGACGCCGATGGCTGGGCGTTCGACTAATACCTCGCGGCGAAATCTAAATAGACTTGCGGGACGGCCCCCGGCCGCCGATGACTTTTCACCTGTGTCCTCGACCAGCCCCTGATGTTCTACTAGGCGGCGGAAGTTCGCCTTGTGCAGTTCGACCCCTGCAAGAGCTTCGACGGCGCGCTGCAGCTCGAGGAAGGTGAAGCGCTCGGGCATCAAGTCGAACACTACCGGGCGATACTTTATCTTGCCTCGTAGGCGCGAAATAGCTGTTGCGAGAATGCGCCGATGGTCGGCCTGCAGGCTGTCTGCATCCATGATCGCGGCCTCGCGCGGAGCCCAACATGCCGCACCATCGCGGTGCGCTTCGGGGACTAGGCCGATTTCGTAAAGTAATTCGTAACGTTCGAGTGTGAGTTCCCCATTCCAGTGGCCATTGGGGTCCCCGAAGGCCAGCTGGGCGCGTTCTTCGCGTGATTTGCGTTCTTCGCTTGGGGTCTCCGCGATCCAACCGGCTATGCTATCGCGGACCGGCTCAAGGACGCCCGGTGCGCCGTCGCGCCAGTCTTCCCAAGGAAAAAAGTCATACCAGCCGCGCCAAGAGCTCGCATCCAGTTGCCTAATTTCACGCTGATGTACCAGGGCCAGGTAACCGATTGACAGGGCTCGCCCTGGCTGGGCGCGGGCGCTAGCGTGACGATTTGCGTCCCCGAAGGTGTATAGCTGTTCAACATATCCCAGATCGAAGCTGGTCTTTTCCGTGACCCAGGTACGAAGTCCTGCTTCGAGTGTGCGGTGATGCGGTTCCAGCGGACCAGAGGGAAGTGCAGCCGGCCGGCGCGGATCTGGATGCAGCACGAGCACCTGCGGGCCTTCGAGGGTGACTGCAACGATCACCGCTCCGAGTTCGACGGCGATGGCGCCCTGGCGTCCGCGTGTTGGCTGGTCCAAGGTCATGATGTGCTTTGCCAGACCGGCATGGCGTGTTCCTTGCTTGCTTAATTTAGCACGCAGTTAATCTAGCTCCAGTATTATCGCTTTCGGAGCGCTTCGTCACACGGTTGCCTGCGTTATGCCCTTTTTTAAGACCAAACATGCTTGCCTTTTACAGTCTTCCGGCTCCGGTGCCGAAACCGTTCGCGAATACCGATCAAGTTCATGGGCTTTCCTGTACGCTGTGTCAGCACGCGCAAACTTCCAGGAGCTAGAATGAAAACACGGTTCACGTGGACTCCGCATGCAGGAAAATAGAAACCACGATGCGCTGTCGTGTCGGCGCACTTGGCAAGTGGTCTGAATTACTGGAGGTATCAGTCATCCTCGTTGTAGGGCCGCGCGAAGCCGGATAGGCGTACCCCAGAAATCGCAATCTGTTCCCAGGTTTCCGTCTCAATGTCGAAATGGGCAATGCCGGCGGTCGGGTAGCCGCGTGCCATGTCACGCATGGCGTCAACGTTGGGTGCGTCGCCCGCCAGCATGCGCGATAGTACTTCGATACCAGGGTTATGAGCCACCAGAATCGCCGTTTCTATCTGTTCTGGGAGAGACCCAACATGCTCCAGCAGGGTGCCCGGCTCTGCTAGATAAAGGGCGTCTTGATATTCGTGGGGCGGCGACAACAATCTCTTGCGCATTACCCCCCATGTTTGGCGAGCCCGAAGGGCGGCGGAGACGAGAGCATATTGTGGTATGAGTGAATGCGCAGTCAGCCATTTAGCTTGCTGACCGGCCTCCGCATAACCTATGTCGGTTAGTGCGCGGTCGCGATCATTGAGCCCGTTCTCGGCCCCGTTTGCCGCCGCATGGCGGAGCAAGATCAGTCGTTTCATGTTCGTCATTCCACATTTTCCGCGAGCCTTGATCCTATTGGTCAGATTATCGAAACCATGCGACTCGTGCACTTCCGGAGTTAGCGTTTCAGGTTGGTAAGATGTCTTGCGGTGTAGAGGCTATCCGGTGGCCACGTGTCGGATGGCACCTTCATTGAGTTGTGCGTTTTAAGGATGCTGCAAAGTCGGTTCTCAGAGCGCTTTTTGTTTAGTTTTGTTGGCTTAGATAAAACCGTCCGTGTCGGAAAAAAGCGTTTGACTTGCCCGATGCACAGTCATATAACCCGCCCTCGCCGCCCGGTTGGGGCGAGTACCCAGTTGGGCGGCTCTGCTACATGCCGAGTTCATTCGCTCCTTTATCGGAGTGGATCTCGACATTTGTGCTGTTGGACATTGTGAATACCTGAAGAAGGGATGCGCAGGCGGCGGTGCGTGATATCAAACACGTCTGCTTGCACGCGCATTCTTGGAATGTAAACGAGGTACATTAATTTGTGCCTCGCTTGTGCTAAGTAGACGCTTCTAGTCAACCCGGCCAATGAACCGTTGTTCTGCGGATCGGGGAGGTCAACTTGAGAGTTTGATCCTGGCTCAGAGCGAACGCTGGCGGCAGGCTTAACACATGCAAGTCGAACGAACCGTATCCTTCGGGATAC
>PBMH01000044.1 GCA_002722515.1 Alphaproteobacteria bacterium
GATCTCGATCTCGTAGCGGGGGCGGACGAAATGCTTGCCTGCTTGCACCTCAATTTGCTGCGGCCAGCGCGCGTCGGAAAGCAGGTCCGCGATGTCGAGCGCATAGGTGCCGAAGGGCGGGATCTCGCGCTCGAGCCAGCCGGTTTCCGTGCTGCCCATCAGGTTCAAGCCGATGGCGCCAGAAGGGACAGAACAGGGATGGCTATTCTGAATCCATAAGAGTACCCGCTCATCGGGCCGTGGAGAGGGTAGGCCAGCGAAGACATCGGCCGGCCAGGCGTTTGCATCATGGGTACAGGAAAGATCGCGAGGGTCGTCGCCATATGTGTCTAGCGCATATTTTACAATGTCATGGCCGGTTGCCCCCACTGCATGCACGAAAAGCTGGCCGGTGAAGTCACCGAGTCCAAATCGCTGACGTACCTCGCTGCTGTCGATGGTTACGCCGCCCGGGCTGTTGGGCAGCGGGAGATCCCACTCTGCGATAGTCTCGCCGTCTCCGTCGATCAGACTCAGCCATAGATTGATATTTGCGCCACCATAGCGGTGCCAGTAGTTCGCTGTAGCGATACGTGTGTGTAGCCGACCGCCGCGCCCGTCGGGGGTGTCGCGGAAGAAGGCGAAGTTGGTCGCGAAGTTGAGCGGGTCGAGATACTTGTGCGGATTAGTCAGCCGGTCGGCCGGCAAACGCAACTCGTCCAGTGTTACGACTTCCATGCCCTTAGGCACCAGATGGTTGATGTTGCGCACGACCCTATCAGCGTCGAAGGCGACGACCAGCAGATGTGAGGCCTTGGACGTAGCTAGATTTGTGATCGGCTGGGTTGTACTTCCCAGAACTAGTTTGTCCAGATCTGCTAGATCGTGGGCCAGCACCCTTTCAATCGGCAATTGAGCGAGGGGAAAGAGTTCGGCGAGTGCGGTTGCAAACCCGGATGGATCGTAGATCGCTATGCTCTTCGCCGCCTTCAGGCGAGCGAGTAGCTTGCGTGCCAGCGGTGCGACAGCGGGGTGGCCAGCCGCCTTGAAAAAGGGGAAGCCGCCTTTAACGTTTGAGAATGTATCAATGTTAAGGGGCATGGCCGTCTAATGTCCGGAAAACTTCTTGAAGAAGGCGGAGACCGAGTGGCGGACCTGTTCGCGCCGCATGTAGCGCCGGCTCGCAACCCAGTTGAGCTGGATCGTGCGGCGCTCGCCATCGAACGGATGGTGCCCATGCCAAGCATTTGGGATGCATGGAAAGGCTAGGAATGTGCCTTCGTCCGGGGGCACCTCTACGGCGTAGTCATCAAGATTCTTGGGGCCGCGCAGCAAACGCAGTTGGCCGCCGGGTTCCTCCCAGGACGGGTTCATATAAAGTAGAACGGTGACGAGCTTGCCAGCCGAATCGGTGTGGATCTGTCCGTCTGTCGGGCGGGCGCGTCCGCGGACGGTGACCATGGTTGGTTTGCTTCGGAGTTCTATGCCGAGTTTCGTGCCCAGCGACTCAGCCATCTCCGAGCCTCTCATCGCCTCGAGCAGCGCGGCGAACCCGGGGCCAGATTGTAGATGGCTGGTAGGAAAACTCCCTGGCTTTGTGATCACCGGGAAATCCTCGTTCGCGGCGCGCAGGGCCTCGTTATTCACTAGACCCGGCACAAGCACGTGATCGAACGGGTCATGTCCGACGGGCGCGGCGTCCAAGGCTTTGAAGTCGATGACAGACATACTCGTTTCTTAAATTGCTGTTAGCGCGAATGCAATTGATGCCGTTAACTCAGGGGGCGGCTAAACGACGCTGTATCTCGCCAACGACGACCTCCATATCGTCGAGCCGCTCATACGTCCAAGTCTCGAGCGCACCGGTGAAGGGGCGTGTTATACCGCGTTCTGTCATCGCGTTATGGAACCGAGTGAACTTCTTAGACCCTCCCTCGAGATGGACTACATGGACTGGCTTGCCCGTTGCAGCCGCCTCGCTAACCATGTTGACGGAATCTCCTGTCACAATGAGTGAGTCCGCATGGGCGAGGAATCCTAGGTACGGGTTTGGACCCGTCTCATCCCAGATATAGACATCCAGCCCGGCGAGGGCCGCGCGTATAGCGTCCATAACGAAAGCCGGCGTGCGTCGCGACGGGGTGATCGCTAGGCCCCAGCCCTGATCGCCCGCGAGAGCGCGTAACTGCTCCGTTAGGCGTACGCCAAGCGCTGGCGTCATCCGATAGACAGCATTGTCGCCCCCCAGAAGCACAGCCGCTAGGGGCCGTGGGAGGGTGCCCATCCGATTGGCAAAGGCTGCGTGCGCACCCTCCAGCGCCGCATGGTCGATCCCTTGTATTGCGCCGATCGTCGACACGACATTCTCGCCGGCGAGCTGGTCATGGGCCGGCGCGACGACAAGATCGAATGCGTCTGGTGGGACACCGGGGTCCTGAATCTGGATAGAAAAAGTTTTGCCGCTTGCGGCCCGTCGGATAGCGCGTGCTGGTGCCACGGACCTTCGGCCGGTCGCAATGAGGATATCGGGCCAGGGTGGTGTTAGAATTGATGACTCGGCAGTAATTAAGCCCATGCGCGCAGGAATTAGGGACGGCGGCAACCAGGCCCATGGCGGACGGAGGTGAACAGTTTTGTTTTCAGGTTCCAAAACGAGCGCGCGTGCGAGGCCGAGACATTGGTTCAACATACCAATATTGCCGTCGGTAAGAATCCAGCAGCTTCGTGGGTCTGCGAGCGAAGTCATGTCTGACGAGTCATTTTGAGTAGCCTAGCTCGGCTGATCGGATACGATTGGGGTAAATCAATCTTGACATTTTGCCCTGCGAATTCGTTACAAATCGGGCAACCCTGCATTTGAAATAAAATTTCAATCTGTTAACATCTTAGTCTGGCTGCAATGGCGACTATAGGCGGGGACATGGGTGATTCCCATCGACTGGTGCCGCTGAAATAAAGGCCGGCTACCCTGGAGAGTATGAAGAATGCCGGATAGTGATCTCGCGGGTGGAAAGGCCCCTAGCCGCAGGGTAAAACTCGACGCTATTGACCGGCGCATCCTTCGCAATCTGCGGGATGAGGGCCGTATCACCAACGTCGAACTTGCGCGTCGGGCGGGGATATCTGCGCCACCATGTCTGCGCCGGGTCCGAGCCCTAGAGTCCGCCGGTTATATTACTGGCTATCACGCCGACCTCCAGGCCGAGCAGCTGGGTTACGAAGTTGCGTTTCATGCGCTCGTTGGTCTGGACAGTCAGTCCGATGCGGTACTGACTGATTTTGAAAAGGTGGTGGCCGACTGGCCCGAGGTGCGCCGCTGCGATATGATTCGCGGCGGAGGAGACTTCATGTTGCGGATCGTGGCTAGAAACACGGCGCACGAGAATGAGCTGACTACCCGGCTAACTGGGGTTTCCCGTGTTTCGACGGTGCAGACGTTCCAAGTAATCAGGAGTTCAAAATACGCATCCGGTGTCCCAGTGGATGATCCCGAGACCTAGGGCACAGTCACCGTCTATCCTAGCGGAAGCGGACTGACACCACCTCGAAATAACGCACTCCATTCGGCGTTGTCACCTCTACGCTGTCGCCGGTCTCGCGGCCAATCAGTGCTTTGCCGAGCGGGGACTGGATTGAGATCTTGTGTTTTTCAATATCGGCTTCGAATTCGCCGACCAATTGATAGGTGGTTTCCTCGTCGGTCTCTTCGTCCGCTAGTTTGACCTTGGCGCCGAAGCGCACGGTCTTGCCCCTTAGTTTCGAGGTATCGATGATCTCGGCGCGTTTGGTGGTGTCTTCAAGCTCGCCAATCCTACCTTCAATAAAGCTCTGGCGCTCACGCGCGGCGCGATACTCGGCATTCTCGGACAGATCGCCATGCTCACGTGCCGCCGCAATCGCTTTGACGATCGCCGGGCGTTCTACGGACTTGAGGTTCCGTAATTCTTCCTGAAGGGCCTCGTGACCCTCTTGAGTCATGGGAATTTTTTCCATTTTTCGACCATTTTTCGACCGCAGTCACGACCGATATATTGTTGCCTATGAAACACTAAAACACCCGCCTCGGGCCGCACCAAGCCATTTTGGCGGAAAACGGACGTCCAGCGGGCCTAAGCCGTTCAAAAACCGCTACTAAAATAGGACTGAAGGGGTGCAACTTCAAGTGTGCCGCTGCGCATGGCGTCGATTGACGCCACGGCCGCACGCGCGCCTGCAACAGTCGTGTAATAGGGTATGCGTTGGTTCAGGGCGGTACGGCGCAGACTGTAGCTGTCAGCGATGGATGTGGCGCCTTCCGTCGTGTTGAATACCAACTGGATGTCGCCGTTCTGCATGGCGTCGACGATGTGGGGTCTGCCCTCAAGCACTTTGTTTATGGTCTCGACGGGAACATCATTTTTTTCTAGGTGCCGTGCGGTACCGCTGGTGGCGACGATGTTGAAGCCCATCCCAACGAGGCTACGTGACAGCGCGACCATTGCGTCCTTGTCGCGTTCGCGCACAGAAATAAACGCCGTGCCAGCGATTGGCACGACGGTTCCGCTGCCGATCTGGGATTTGGCGAAGGCATGACCGAAATCGCGGTCGAGTCCCATTACCTCGCCGGTTGATTTCATCTCTGGGCCGAGGATGGTGTCAACGCCTGGGAATCGTGCGAAGGGAAAAACGGCTTCCTTAACCGCAATATGCCCCGTTGGCACGTTCGACGCCGGCAGGTCGAAGTCATCGATCAGTTCGCCGGCCATTAGCCGCGCAGCGATCTTGGCAATCGCGATCCCCGTCGCCTTGGCGACGATGGGTACGGTCCGGCTCGCGCGCGGGTTTACCTCGATCAGGTAGACCTCGCCATCCTTGACCGCGTACTGAACGTTCATCAAGCCGAGCACGTTGAGGGCTTGGGCTAGGATTTCGGTCTGGCGCCTTATTTCGGTCAGCACCTCCTCGCTAAGCGAGTGAGGTGGGAGTGAGCAGGCGCTGTCGCCGGAATGGATCCCTGCCTCTTCGATATGTTCCATGATGCCCGCTACATAGACATCGCCGCTGCGGTCACAAAGCGCGTCCACGTCAATCTCGATCGCGTCCTGCAGATAGCGGTCGAGCAGGACAGGACTTGTGCCGGAAACGCGCACTGCCTCGTTGATGTAGCGGGTTAGCGCTGACTTCTCGTGCACCAATTCCATGGCACGGCCACCGAGCACGTAAGAGGGCCGGATCAGAATTGGAAACCCGAGTGCCTCGGCGGCGGCGAGGGCTTCGGTGGCGCTTGTGGCGATTGCGTTCTCGGGCTGGCGCAAGTCCAGCTGCTTCAGGAGTGTCTGGAAACGTTCTCGATCCTCAGCGAGGTCGATTGCGTCGGGTGCGGTACCGAGGATAGGGATCCCTGCTTCCTCAAGTGCATGTGCGAGCTTGAGGGGAGTTTGACCTCCGAACTGCACGATGACGCCTTTAAGCGTTCCCTTTGACTGTTCTAGCTTGCATATCTCGATCACATCCTCGCCGGTCAGTGGCTCGAAGTATAGCCGGTCGGACGTGTCGTAGTCGGTCGAGACCGTCTCGGGATTGCAGTTGACCATGATCGTTTCGTAACCGGCCTCCTCGAGGGCGAAGACGGCATGGACGCAGCAATAATCGAACTCGATTCCCTGTCCGATCCGATTCGGGCCGCCACCCAGTATAATGATTTTTTCACTTTCGCTCGGTTCGGCCTCGCACTCGCCGGGTAGGGTCGAATCCCCCTCGTAGGTTGAATACATGTAGGGTGTTTTGCTGGGAAACTCGGCGGCGCACGTGTCGATTCGCTTGAACACTGGGTGTAGCTTTAGATTATCGCGAAGTGCGGCCACTTCGGCGCTCTTCCTGTCCGCCAACTCGGCCAGACGCTCGTCCGAAAAGCCCATACGTTTTAGCACCATTAGGCCGTCAAAATTCTCCGGGAGTCCGGCGTCGCTAACATGTTTCTCAGCCTGCACGATCATTGAAATTTGTGCCAGAAACCAAGGGTCGAAGCTGGTAACCCGATGAATGTCATCGGCAGGGATGCCGAGGCGTAAGGCCTGGGCTATGTTCAACAAACGCTCGGGAGTGGGCTGCCCCAGTGCAGCGAAGACAGCATCCTCGTCGATACCTTGACCGTCGTACGCGCCCGGAATTATTACTTCGTTCAGGCCGGTCAGCCCAATCTCCATCGAACGATAGGCCTTCTGGAGGCTCTCGGCGAAGGTCCGGCCGATTGCCATCACCTCGCCGACAGACTTCATCGAGGTGGTGAGGCTTGGCTCAGTTCCCGGGAATTTCTCGAAAGTGAAGCGTGGCATCTTAGTGACCACATAGTCGATTGTTGGCTCGAAGCTGGCCGGGGTGGTGCCGGTGATCTCGTTGGTGAGTTCGTCCAAAGTGTAGCCGACTGCAAGCTTGGCTGCGATCTTGGCAATTGGAAAGCCAGTGGCCTTGGATGCTAGTGCCGACGAACGGCTGACGCGCGGGTTCATCTCTATCACCACCATCCGCCCATTCTTCGGGTTGATGGCGAATTGAACGTTTGAGCCGCCGGTCTCGACCCCGATCTCGCGCAGGCATGCGATCGAGGCATCGCGCATAATCTGGTATTCCTTGTCAGTCAGGGTTAGCGCTGGTGCGACCGTAATAGAGTCTCCGGTATGCACGCCCATCGGGTCGATGTTCTCTATCGAGCAGATGATGATGCAGTTGTCCGCCTTGTCGCGGACAACCTCCATCTCATACTCTTTCCAACCTAGGACTGATTCCTCGACCAGAACCTCGTTGACCGGCGAGGCATCGATGCCGCCCATAATGATCTCGAAGAACTCCTCGCGGTTGTAGGCAATACCTCCGCCCTGACCGCCCAGCGTGAAGCTCGGCCGGACAATAGCGGGCAGTCGTACCAGATCAAGCGCCTCCTCCGCGTCCTCGCGGTTGTTTACCTGCATCGAGCGCGGTGATTCCAGGCCGATCTTGTCCATTGCCTCTCGGAATTGCAGCCGGTCCTCGGCCTTGTCGATGACGTCGGCGCGAGCGCCAATCATCTCGATGCCGAGACGTTCCAAGGTTCCGTCACGGTCGAGGGTGAGGCAAGTATTGAGAGCCGTCTGACCACCCATGGTGGGCAGGATTGCGTCGGGTTGCTCTGCCTCGAGAATTTTTGCAACCATTTCCGGCGTGATCGGCTCAACGTAGGTTGCGTCCGCGAACTCGGGATCGGTCATAATAGTCGCCGGGTTCGAGTTGACTAGGACTACTCTGTAGCCCTCGTCTTTCAGTGCCTTAACGGCCTGGGTGCCCGAATAGTCAAATTCGCAGGCTTGGCCGATGACGATGGGGCCGGCGCCGACGATCATGATCGATTTGAGGTCTGTCCGTTTCGGCATTATCAGTCTTGTCCGTCGATCATTGCGACGAACCGTCCGAACAAATAATGGCTATCACGCGGGCCAGGTGAGGCCTCGGGATGATATTGCACTGAGAAGACTGACGCATCAGTGACCCGGATGCCTTCGAGCGTGCCGTCGAACAAGGACTGGTGGGTCATCTCGACGTTTCCTGGCAGGGAATCCTCTATCACGACGAACCCGTGATTCTGGCTCGTTATCTCAACCTTACCGGTCGTTAAGTCTTTAACCGGGTGGTTCGCGCCGCGATGACCATGATGCATTTTCCTGGTCTTCGCGCCGAGCGCTAGGCAGAGCATTTGGTGGCCGAGGCAGATGCCGAATGTAGGTACGCCCGCGTTGAGCACGCCTTTGATCATCGGCACCGCATATTCGCCGGTTGCTGCGGGGTCGCCGGGTCCGTTCGATAAAAACACGCCATCGGGCTCGTAGCGCAGCACATCGTCTGCGGTGGCCGTTGCTGGTACGACCGTCATCTTGCAGCCTAACCCCGCAAGCGAACGCAGAATATTGCGTTTGGCTCCGAAGTCTACGGCGACAACATGGCGCGTGGGTTTCTCCAGCACGCCGTACCCTTCGCCTAAGACCCAAGTTGTCTCCGTCCAGTCATGGGCTCGGGTGCAGGAGACATTCTTCGCGAGATCGGCACCCTCTAAGCCTGGCCAATCGCTCGCTGCCGCTTGCAGAGTGGCGGCATTGATGGGTGCGTCAGGTTGATGGGCAATCGCTCCGTTGGGAGAACCAGAGTCGCGGATGTACCGGGTCAGCCGGCGAGTGTCGACGCCAGCGAGGCCGACCATGTCGATGGATTTGAGCCAGGTGTCTAGATGTTCGACGGCGCGCCAGCTGGACGGGTCGGTGATTTTTGCACGTATGACGCAGCCCAGTGCAGCCGGAACGGTCGTTTCGATGTCTTCTGGGTTCGTACCAACGTTGCCGATATGCGGAAAGGTGAAGGTGATGATCTGGCCAGCATAGGACGGGTCGGTAAGTATTTCCTGGTAACCTGTCAGCGAGGTGTTAAAGCAGACCTCGCCCACCACTACGCCTTTGGCACCGATCCCGTGGCCCCATAACACCGATCCGTCGGACAGGATCAATGCGCCGGTAGCCCAATCAGGTTGGTTCCGGTCCTGAAACGC
This sequence comes from Alphaproteobacteria bacterium, assembly GCA_002722515.1. GTDB lineage: Bacteria > Pseudomonadota > Alphaproteobacteria > UBA6615 > UBA6615 > UBA8079. The sequence continues at coordinate 8,528 of PBMH01000044.1, forward strand.
GGCTGCGGCCATAACGTCGGGTCCTCGGGGTGGCTGCCTGCGCGATCGGCGAGCCTTTGGGGCATTCGTTACTAGGCCGATTGCGAGGCGACCGCGTGCGCACCTGTCCGGAGCGCAAATTGCCGCGTTGTTTAAGGCACCGCGCAGGAGTCGTCAAGCATTAGGGGTAAAGAAAAATATCAATAAAAACAGGATGTTATACAGGTATCGAGTGCATTGCGTTAGCGGTGCAAATCCTTTACGGTCTGTAACTTCTGCAAAAGGTTGAATTGCCCATGTTTCGTGAACAGGTTCCCGAAGCGCTTCGCGCTGCGTTGAAAGAAAAAGACGAGCGCGCGGTCTCAACCCTGCGCCTGATCATGGCTGCGCTGAAGGACCGCGACATCGCGGCCCGCAGCAAAGGTAATGACGAGGGCATAGATGAGGACGAGATACTCCAGATGCTACAGACCATGGTCAAGCAGCGCCGGGATTCGATTTCTATGTACGAGAAGGGTGGTCGGCTAGAGCTGGCTCAACAGGAAGCCGAGGAGATTGCCATCATCGAGCGCTTCCTTCCCGAGCAGCTGGGCGATGACGCGATTGAGGCCGCGGTCGACAAGGTGATTGCTGATGCGGATGCAGGCGGGCTCAAGGATATGGGTGTTGTCATGGGTGCACTGCGTGCTGGTTATGCTGGGCAGATGGACTTCGGCAAGGCGAGCGCGATCGTAAAGGCACGCCTCGGCGGCTGAATCCGGTACAACCAGCCCGCGTCAAATAGTCCACGACTTATTTATTTATCCTCAGGGCCTGACTCTACGGATGGGGCTATAATGGCCACCGGTAGAGTCCCGGAAACGAAATGTCATGGCCTTTCCGCCGCAATTTCTAGATGAGTTGCGAGCGCGACTTCCGGTGTCGGAGATCGTGGCAAAGAAGGTGCGCCTGATACGCCGGGGCCGTGAATTCACTGGACTGTGCCCGTTCCATAACGAAAAGACGCCGTCCTTTACAGTCAACGACGATAAGGGTTTCTATCACTGCTTCGGTTGCGGTGCGCACGGCGACGTCATCTCCTTTGCGATGGAGACCGAGGGTCTGAGTTTTCCTGAGGCGATCGAGCGGCTCGCTTCCCATGCCGGCCTTGAGGTACCGGTGTCTTCGCCTGAGGAGCGTGAGCGCGCGAAGGTCCGTTCTAACCTCTATGGCGTAGTTGAGAAGGTTTGTGGTTGGTACCAAGAGCAGCTCGTCCAGGCAGGCGGGCGCGAGGCCTATTCGTATTTGCGTGACCGCGGCTTCACCGACGAGACGATTGCGCGCTTCCGCCTAGGCTATGCGCCTGACGAGCGTGGGCTACTGCAACTGGCTATGGCGTCGTGCGGTGTGCGACAGGACCAACTGGTCGAGGCGGGCCTTATCAAATTGACCGAAGCTGGTACAAATCCGCGCGACTATTTTTTTAACCGGGTGATTTTCCCGATCAATGACAGCCGCGGTCGGGTGATTGCCTTCGGTGGGCGTATACTTGGCGATGGCCAGCCGAAGTATCTTAACTCGCCCGAGACGCCGCTCTTCCGCAAGGGGCGCAGTCTCTACAACTTCAACATGGCCCGCGAGGCTTCGCGCGAGGCCGGAACCGTGATTATCGCCGAAGGCTATACTGATGTGATCGCGCTCGATCAGGCGGGCCTTCCAAACGCGGTGGCGCCGCTGGGCACCGCTATTACCGAAGACCAGATTCGCCTTATTTGGCGTATCGCTGATGAACCGGTGCTCTGCTTCGACGGAGACAATGCCGGTGAGCGTGCGGCTCTTCGTGCTGCTGAGCGCGCGCTGCCCATGCTGCAGCCGGGCAAGACGCTACGTTTCATGGCGCTTCCGTTGGGCGAGGACCCGGACACTTTTATCAAGGTGCGCGGCGCAGAGGACTTCCGCAGCCTATTGGAGCGCTCGCATCAACTAGTTGATGTTATCTGGAAAGCGGAAATTGCCATTGCAAACCATGACACACCGGAACGAAAGGCCGATCTCGAGCGAAGAATCAATGGTCGAATGACACAGATAGAGGATCCGGGGGTAAAATATCATTATCAGCAGACCCTGCGGCAACGCCTGCGTGACTTATTTGCAGCAGATCGGCGCAGCGGCAAGCATCAGCGCACAAATCCGCGGCGGCATTTCGAGGGCCAGAACCGGCCAGAAGTCATGGCTGGATTGCGCGCGCGCGGCGACATTGGTGCGATGAAGGCCCAGCAGGAGCGAATGCTGGTAGCGACATTGGTTAACCACCCTGATCTATTGCCTGATTCTCTAGAGGCGCTTAATGAAATTTCCTTGCAAAACAAGGAACTTGACACCTTGCTTCGGGTGATTTTAAACCTCGCTGTCACAAAGCCAGTGCTTGACTCTAAGAACCTGAAACGCCATCTGGTCGATGGTGGCCTAGAACAGTCACTTGAACAGGTGTTGCATTCGCAAGTGTATCGTCAGGCATCTTTTGCGGCACCGGATGCAACAATAGCGAATGCGCGTGCTGCGCTTGAAGAGATTCTGGCGCGGCACCGACGGGAACGGTTAGTCGCTGATCGGGTGGCCGCAAAACAGGAGCTTGCAGACGAAAACAACGAGACGAAGAGTAATAAGCTTCTCGAGTTGGTCCGCGAGCAATCTGGTGCGGGCAGTCTGTAAGATAGATGTATTAAGAGCGCGATAGCGCGGCAGAGATGCCCGCCGCTGTGAGGGGAATATGGCACGGAACGAAGCCCATGAAGAATCAACCGAGGAGCGCGACGTCGCGCCCGACGGTCCGCTGATGGATGGCTCGGTTCAGGGCGTTAAGACGATGATCGCGCGCGGCAAGGAACGCGGGTTCATCACATATGACGAACTAAACGCGACGCTTCCCCAGGACCAGGTGTCCTCGGAGCAGATCGAGGATGTCCTCGCGCAGCTTTCGGAAATGGGCATCAACGTTATTGAGGAAGAAGAGAGGGACGACGCGAACGCTAAGACGGGGGAAGAGGGGGAGAAGTCCGACGCCGGAGTAGAGGAAGAGACGAAAAACAAAGGCGCGGTCTCGGTGCCGGCTGCCAGGTCCCGTGCAGCGGGTGCGGAGGATCTGGGGCGGACCGATGACCCAGTGCGAATGTATCTGCGCGAGATGGGTTCGGTGGAGCTTCTGTCACGCGAAGGCGAAATTGCTATTGCCAAGCGGATAGAAGCTGGGCGAGAGAAGATGATCAGCGCAATCTGTGAATCACCGCTGACTATTCGGGCAATCATCGCTTGGCGCGATGCGCTGGAGAAGGAGCAGATCTTGCTCCGCGATGTGATTGACCTAGATGCCACTCATAGTGGCGGTCCTGGCGAGGATAATTCGGCTAATGGCGGCGCTCAGGCCAATGGCGCGGCGCGCCTGAACGGTGTGGCGAACGGAGCCGATGCCAGTAAATCTGACAACGACAATGACAACGACAATGACGACGAGGATGACGATGAGGGTGCCAACCTCTCCCTAGCGGCGATGGAGGCCAAGTTGAAGCCGGAAGTTCTCGGCCTCTTCGATGCCATCGAAAAAACATATAAGAAGCTGCACAAGTTGCAGGAGCAGCGGCTGGCAGGCATGAAAAACAAGTCCGATCAGCTCTCAAATCCGCAAGAGAAGCGCTTCGGTAAGCTCCAGCATGAGCTTGTCGATTACATGGAGCAGGTCCGGCTTAATAACGGCCGGATCGAAGCGTTGGTGGATGAGCTTTACGGTCTCAATCGACGGATGACCAGCTTCGAGGGCAAACTCCTGCGCTTGGCACTGGATTGCGGTGTGTCGCGCGAGGACTTTCTTGAGGAATATATGGGCAACGAGCTTGACCCGAGGTGGGTTAGCCGGGTGGCGCGTTTGAAGCGAAAGGGTTGGAAGAAGTATACGGAGAAGAACGCCGATGATATCCGCGCAATCCGTAAGGAGATCATCGAGATCGCCGCGCGTGTTGGGCTGCCGATTTCGGAGTTGCGACGTATCGTTCAGACCGTCCAGCAGGGGGAGAGAGAAGCTGGCCGGGCGAAAAAGGAGATGGTCGAGGCGAACTTGCGTTTGGTGATCTCCATCGCCAAGAAATACACTAACCGTGGTCTGCAATTTCTCGACCTGATTCAAGAGGGTAACATCGGCCTAATGAAGGCGGTCGACAAGTTTGAGTATCGCCGTGGTTATAAGTTTTCGACCTATGCTACCTGGTGGATCCGCCAAGCGATTACCCGTTCGATTGCCGACCAGGCGCGTACGATCCGCATCCCGGTCCACATGATCGAGACGATCAACAAGCTGGTTCGGACTTCGCGTCAGATGCTTCATGAGATCGGTCGCGAGCCAACCCCGGAGGAGTTGTCTGGGCGTTTGCACATGCCACTTGAGAAGGTTCGTAAGGTCCTCAAAATCGCCAAGGAGCCAATCTCACTCGAGACACCCATTGGTGATGAAGAAGACAGTCACCTAGGTGACTTCATTGAAGACAAGAACGCGGTGCTTCCGGTCGATGCGGCAATCCAGTCGAATCTGCGCGAGACGACGACCCGCGTGCTGGCGTCACTCACGCCTCGCGAGGAGCGCGTACTGCGCATGCGCTTCGGCATCGGCATGAACACCGATCATACACTCGAAGAGGTGGGCCAGCAGTTTTCTGTCACCCGCGAGCGTATTCGGCAGATCGAGGCGAAAGCGCTGCGCAAGCTCAAGCACCCGTCGCGCTCACGCAAGTTGCGCAGTTTCCTTGACCAATAAGTCGGTTCGACCGCGACGAATTAGTTAAGGGCCGGCAGGTTGGCCGCCCTTTTTTGTTTGCATGCGGGTGATCTCGTCGTCCCTAGGTCGCATGTGCTATATGGGGTAGCGCCTAGGCGCATGGGCCCGTAGTTCAGTTGGTTAGAACGGACCGCTCATAACGGTCATGTCGCAGGTTCGAGTCCTGCCGGGCCCACCAATTTTCGTATTTCTGAATGCGGATGCCTGGGCTGCAGCCCAGGCGCACTTTGGTTATACGACGAGACTTGCCGCCATGGTATCTGCCGCATATATTCCGCGCCCGGGACAGCTAGATATTGCAGTTTTGGTGTTTGAGGGAGTAGCGCGTTATGTCGTCTACCACGCTTTCTCCGGACTATGAGCCGGCTGATAAAGAAGAATTCATGAACCCTATGATGCAGGAGTTCTTCCGCCAGCGGCTAATTGCTTGGCGCGAGGAGTTGCTGCATGAGTCTGGGATGACACTTCAAAACATGCAGACTACGAGCATGCAAGAGCCCGATGTTGCCGATCGTGCTTCTCTTGAGAGCGAGCGGGCACTAGAGCTTCGGACTCGTGACCGGGAACGTAAGTTGATCTCAAAAATCGACGCCGCGCTGCGCCGTATAGAGAATGGGGAATATGGCTACTGCGAAGACACCGGCGACCCAATTGGCGTAAAGCGCCTTATCGCGCGGCCGATCGCGACCCTGAGCATCGAGGCGCAGGAGCGCCACGAGCGTATGGAAAAGACCCATCGCGACGAATAAACGTCGCCTAGTCCTTCCCCTAGATCCTGGCTCAATTTACTTACCTAGTATGTCCAGACCGCGACCGGTAACTGCCGTCGCTGCGGCTTGTGCATGTTCAGCCAAAACCTGCTAGCGTTTGTGCACGCTCCCACTATGAGGCATTTGGGGCTAACGATGAGACGGAGCTGGCGTGATGCGCGCGATGGTGGTCAAGCAGTGGGGGGAACCGTTTACGCTCGAGGAGCGCCCAGATCCCGAGCCGGGCCCGGGTGAAGCGGTCCTAAAGGTGCGCGCGGCTGGTGTCGGTCTGACCTTGGTGACTATGCGCACAGGGGTTTTCGGCGGGGAAGCGCCGCGGGTGATGGGCCATGAACTCGGCGGCGATATCGTTGCAGTCGGCGAGGGCGTTACCAACGTCAAGAAGGGCGATCGCTGTGCGGTCTACTTCTATCTCAATTGCGGTCATTGTCGTTGGTGCCACGGTGGTCGCGAAACGCTTTGTGAAAACCACGGCGGTTATGTCGGCGTCCATGTTGATGGTGGGTATGCGGATTATGTGGTGCTTCCGGCAGGCAACTTCCTGCCGATTCCTAGGGGGCTCGACTATGAGGGCGCCGCAATTGCGGCCGACGCGGTCAATACAAACTGGCACTGTATGCGCGAGCGTGCGCAGATTTCGCCCAATGACGATATTCTTCTGATCGGCGCGGGTGGCGGCGTCGGTGTTCACGGGATTCAGGTAGCTAAGGCGTTTGGGGCGCGGGTTATCGCGGCCGATATTTCGGATGAAAAACTCGACTACGCTCGGCAATGGGGCGCAGATGAGGTGATCAACGTGCGAGCGGTAGACGATATAGCCGAGGCGGCTCTGCAGCTGACGGACGGGAAGGGTGTCGAGGCGGCCGTGGACTATGTAGGGGCGTCCGAAACCTTTACCGCCGCAATTGGCGCACTTACGACTGCGGGGCGCGCGGTGGTGATTGGCGCCAAGCCCGGTACTGTTGAGATTAACCCGATTGATTTGGTGATCGGCGAGAAGATAGTGACCGGCTCACGGCATTCGACCCGGACCGAGCTCATGGAGACAATGGCGATTATGGCCAAGGGTAAGATCAAGTCAGCGATCGGCAAGCGTGTGCATTTCACGGAAGTCGAGACACTGTTTGAGGAACTGCAAGCCGAGACCCTGCTCGGGCGTGGCGCGCTGACCTACGACTAGTAATAAAGAAAATCTGCGAGGGAGAATAAAGATGGTGGAATTTGCGCTAACGAAACGCCAACTCGCTCTGCGTGACAAGGCGAGGAAATTTGCGATTGAGGAGATTATTCCCGTCGCCGAGGCTGGCGACCGGGAACCCGATCCCGCCAAATCGTTTAACTGGAATGTGATCCGCAAGGCCGACAAGCTGGGGCTACGTACTCTGTCTGTGCCTAAGGAGTATGGTGGCGGCGGTGCGGATGTGCTCACCCTATCGATGGTCGGAGAGAATCTCGCCTATGGTGACCTCGGCATTGCCGTGGCGTTCGACCAAACCTGGAAGATCATGACTATGATCAGCCACCTAACCACTGCGCGGCAGCGCCGAAAATGGCTGCCCCGGGTGATGGACGATCCGACGTGTCTGCTCGCCGCCGCTGCCACCGAACCCTTGTCAGGCAGCGATTCGATCTTGCCCTACAACAAGCCGGATGGCGGCGTTCGCATGATTGCCAAGAAGCGCGGGGACAAGTGGATTCTTAATGGCGAGAAACGCTATATCTCCAACGGTGGGCTTGCGAATGTTATCTATGTGATGGCTCGAACCGATATGCGCAGAGCGCCGCTGAAAAGCATGACCGGGTTCCTGCTAACGGCGGACACACCGGGCTATTCGGTCACGGAAATCTGGGACAAGCTCGGTCAGCGCAACGTAGCAAACGGAACAATGATCTTTGACAATGTCGAGATTCCTCAGGCTGATGTGGTCGGCACCCCGAACGGGGCGCTAGGTGAGCTAGGGGCTCTGCTCACTCGTTTCGGGTCAAACATCCAGGCCGGCGCGACCGTGCTCGGTGTCGCCCAGCGCGCCTATGACATCACGCTACAATATGCCAAGCAGCGTGTGCAGGGCGGCAAGCCGATTTTCGAGCATCAAATTCAGGCCCAGCGCCTAGCGCGAATGAAGATGCTAATCGAATCGGCCCGCTTCTATCTTTGGTATTCCGGCTGGACGGCTAATTCCGGCACACCTGATGCCGCCTCCGCTTCGTTGTGCAAGGTTAATGCCGCAGAAAACTCGGTGAAGGTGTTAATGCAGGCCTTCGAGTTGTGGGCAGCGACTGGATACA
>PBMH01000045.1 GCA_002722515.1 Alphaproteobacteria bacterium
GGTGTTTGGAGTCAGATGGTTAACGATATGTTGGGGTGCGTTGGAGGATTTCACGTATTGGTGCGAAGCTGCGCCGGTGATGAACGGTTACGCCTAGGGATTCGAGGCCCTGGCGGTGTTCGGGAGTGCCGTAGCCGGCGTTACGCTCCCAACCGTAGCCCGGATGCATATCGGCGGGTTCGGTCATCAGCCGGTCGCGGGTTACCTTGGCTGCGATCGACGCGGCTGCGATCGCAAGGATTTTCGAATCCCCACCCACGACCGTCTCGCCGGGGCACGGGAGATACGGCATCCGGTTGCCGTCGATCAGCGCATGGTCCGGCGTAATTGGTAGACCCCTGACGGCTCGGGTCATCGTTCGCAGGGTCGCGCCGAGTATATTGTGCGCATCGATCTCCATCGGTTCAGCCTGCGCTATGGCGATCCAAAGCATGCCGTGCTCCTGCTGTTCGCGGATGACATCGAAGCATTGCTGCCGCTTTATCTTACTGAGTGTCTTTGAATCGCGGACTCCAGCCGCACGAAGGGCGGCAGTACTCTTTGGGGTCAAGATGACCGCCGCGGCGACCACCGGCCCGGCCCATGGTCCCCGGCCGGCTTCGTCGACCCCGGCAATACGGTAACTTGAGTCTTCGTGGCGCATGCGGATTTTCAGTCCGAAGCGCGCGCCTTTCGGCGCCCGGGCCGCTTCGCACCCCATAGCAGGGGCACGCGCACGCGCACGCGGGACACCTTGCGGATGGTTGTTCGGGTCCAGTCAACTTCGCGGCCAAAAGCAACCCGGAAAACATAGCGGATTGAGGCACGCTGATACCGTGCGGCGCGGTGCAACCGGCGGATGGCGTTCATGTAGAGCGGCGAGATAATAAGTGACAAGGCTGTGACCGAGAGGATTATCCTGAACTCATCGATAGAGATAATATTGCGTTGCAGGCCGACATTACCAAGCAGGAAGGAGAATTCGCCGACTTGGGCGAGGATCAGGGCGGTGAGTAGGGCTTGGCCCCATGGCAGGCGCAGTGCGGCGAAGATCGATAGGTTGATGGCGGTCTTACCGACGGTGACGATTAGAAGCATCAGAATGATGATTCCAAGGTTTTTCCAGATCAGCGACAGATCGATCAGCAGGCCGATTGACAGGAAGAACACCATCATTAGCACGCTCTGGATTGGCATCACCATTTCTAGCATGCCGACGCGCAGATTGCTGTTACCGATGGTGAGGCCGGCCAGGAATGCGCCATAGGCCGGCGAAAGCCCGAGCAGGCCGGAGATGGTCGCCGCTCCGAAGCAACAGACTAGACCAAGTAGTGGCGTCAGGTCCTTGTGTCCTTCGGTGGCGCCCAAGACTGGAATATTAAGGCGTTGGCGACGGCTAAGGAACAGGATCAGGCCGAGCAGAAGCCCGACCGACAGGACAACCCGTCCCGCTGCAAAAATGCTAAACGAGCCGACTGCCGCCACGTCGAGCAGAAGGATCATCGGCACCACAGCCAGATCTTGAGCGATCAGGATACCGACGGTAATGCGGCCGGTCCGAGTGCGCAGCTCGCCAATATCCTCCAGCATCTTGACGGCTACCGCCGTGCTCGACAGCGCTAGCACGAAGGCGAGCAGAACCACGGCGGCCATCGGCCAGGCCGGTCCGTGGCCAATGAGCCAAACGAGCCCCATTGCGCCTGCCGTCTGCAGCAGGACCGTTGTGACGGCGATCTTCCAGATTTGCCGGAACGCCCGCAGGCTCAGCTCCATGCCTAGGACGAAAAGAAGGAGTAGCATACCAAGCTCGGCAAGCAGACCTATACTCTCCTGATTCTCAACCAGCTCGAAGCCGGACGGACCGAGAACTAGTCCCGCGAGAATATATCCGACAACAGCAGGCTGCTTGAGGCGGGTCAGGAAGATGCCGCCGGAGAGGGCAACGAGCGCGACGACGGCAAGCGGTAACAATTCGTTATTCGAGAGCATCTTGCAGGCAAGCTAGCACACAGCAGCGATGCTTTTGCGGAATTTGATCGGCGTTCCTAGTCAGATTTGTGTATCGGCGTGCTCAGATTCTTCAGTTGGTAAGACTGTTGGGCGCTAGCCAATCGCGGCGCGTTGCCGCAACAACGTTGGGTTCGAAGCATTGGGCAATATGGCCGTTTATGTGCCCCGCCATGCGTGTGTTTCGCATCGCGGTATGGTCTGCGCTGGACCATTGGACCTTCCAGCGCACAAACCAGGTAATGGTGCGTAGCCAGGTTAGCCTGCGCATTGGCAGGAGCCACGGGCGGAGTTCATCCGCACGTTGGCGGCCGACCAGATTCAGATATTGCTGGTAAAATCTCTTAACCTCCAACGAGGTGAGGTCACCTGTACAGTCGGGATCCCAGCCGGTCGATGTTAGCAGGGTAACGTGGGCAAGGTCGATCGGAACGGCCCCATAAAGCGCCTTCTCAAGGTCCACGAACCATGCCTTTCCTTGCGCGTCGATCAGGAAATTGCCGGGGTGTGCATCGGTGCATACAAGGCTTTGCGGGAAGTCTGGCTCGCCTCGGCCTGCAAATTCGCGCGCCCATTCGAGATCTTCAACGATGCTAGCTTCAGCCGCATCGGCGAGCCCGGCCCTTGGCAAGAAGATCGCTTGTTCCTCGATAACCAGAAGCGCGGCCCCGACAGGGTTACGGTGCACCTGCAATGGTTCGAGTTCATCGGCAGCTGGGATGGGGAGGGCGTGGATTGCAGCGAGGGCCTCAGCGATCGCGGGAAGGTCGTCAGGTAGTGCAGGTGGGCGACCTTCGACCCCGTCGACTAGCAAGGCCCCGCGCGGGAATGCATCGCTTGGGTCGATAACAGCCCGGCATTTGGGAACATGTCCGCTTGCCGCAGCACGGTCAAACGCGGCGGCCTGATAGATGAGTGCATCCGCCGCGTTTAGGCCCCACTGGTTCATGCGCGGAATGCGCAGAACGAGACCGCTGTCCCCGACCCTCCAGTGATCGTGAGAAATGCCCTTAGTTGATAAGACGCTCAGCATATCCCCGCGAAGACCTGGGACATGACCGGATTGCCGCAGGATTTGCGCGATCTTATCGGGATCGAGTTCGTTCGCCACCGGGTCAGAGTGCCTCGCGGCCTTCGTGTTCACGCAGGCGTGGAAGGAGTTCGGCAAAATTACAGGGTTTGTAGCGAATGTCGAGCTGGTCCTTGATGATCTCGTCCCAAGCGTCTCGGCATGCCCCGGGAGAGCCCGGCAGCACGAAGATATAGGTGCCCGTGAGCACGCCCGCATCGGCACGCGACTGAATGGTCGAAGTTCCGATCTTCTGAAAGCTAATCCAACGGAATAGCTCGCCGAACCCGTCGATTCGTTTCTCAATCACATCGCTGAGCGCTTCGGGTGTTACATCTCGACCTGTAACCCCGGTTCCCCCGGTCGCGATGATCACCTCAATCTGCGGGTCGGAAGCCCATGAACGAAACTTGTTGGCGATGGCGGCCCGCTCGTCGTGGACGATGTCGCGTGCGGCCAAGATGTGACCGCTGTCACGCAGGCGTTCGGACAGTGTGTCCCCCGAACGGTCGTCGTCCAAGCTCCGCGTGTCGGAAATAGTCAGAACGGCGATGCGAATGGGCTTGAAGCCCGGATTGGGGTCAGTTTCCGGCATTTGAATCCTGTTCTTGATAGCGTGGCCAGAGACCAACGACGATGTCATCCAGAGAGGGAGAATCCTGCCCCAGCTGGTCGCGGTATATCCAGAGATTGGTAAGTATGCGCTCTACGAATGCTCGTGTCTCGCGCGAGGGGAGGCTTTCGATGAACAGCAATGGGTCGTTGCTATGAGAGATACTGCGTTCCCATTTCCGTAGATTTCCTGGCCCTGCATTGTAGGCGGCAGCTGTGCGGAATAGGTCCCGCGGAATGTTCTGCTCGGACATAAGCAGCTTGATGTATTGCTGGCCTAGCGTGAGATTGAGCTCCGGGTCAAACAGCTTGTGTTTGCCCTGCCCGCCCAGTGCGCGTTCGCGTGCGACGAAGCTGGCCGTGCGCGGCATTAACTGCATAAGTCCGCGTGCGCCGGCATGGCTTTGCGCCCGGCGATTGAATGCTGATTCCTGGCGCACGAAGGCGAACACGAGCGCCTGGTCGACCGCGTATCCGTTGGCAGGTTGCCAGTTCGGAAGTGGATAGGCCGCGGCGAGCTTCGTGTGCGGTGCGGCGAATCCGGATAGTTTAAGGGAAACTGCGGGTAGGCTGGCGTTGGCTGCAAGAGAGAGAACGTCGGGCAGCAGGGATGGGCTGGCGGCTGCTAGGTTGAGAAGTTCGAGTTCAGCTTCGTGCATTCGACCAACCTGCAGGAGTGAGATGGCTCGAGCGCCGATCCGCGTGTCCGAGATGTTACGATAGTCGCTGAATTTGAGGCTCGGTTTCTTCCAGCTGAAGTTAGCCGTGGCTCCAAGCATGCGGCGCGACAGCAACCCGTAGAAGTGGCGCTCATGGGCAGCGCCAATTTCCAACAATGCAGTTACCCGGTCGGGATGTCCGTTTGCGATAGCAGCTCGCGCGGCCCAAAAACCTCCAGCCGCCACTAAGGAGTCCGCCGCCCGCTGCGATTGTGCGAGCGCACTGAAAAGGGTCTCTGCATCCTCGGTATTGCCCAGCCGCCAGGCCGCAAGTCCTCCCCACCAATAGGCGAGGGGGGCTGACCCGGGTGCGACGACGTCCGCTGCCCAAGCGGCCTCAAGGGCTTCGATATCTTTTTTGGCCCTGTAGTAGCCGCGTGCGATAGTTCGCCAACCTTCCGCTATCTGGACATTGTCCAGCAGCCGCTGGGTTTGGCGTTTTTGGAGGAGCTGCTTGGCACCGGTCGGCCAGCCACGGCCCACGCGTCTACGTATATTACTCTGCGCTTGGCGCCCTGAGCTCGTGGCAGCGCGGGAGTAGAGCGGTCGTCCCTCCGAAGCCTTCCGCACTGTCTCGCCTCGTACGGGGAGCTTGTTAGTTACCGGTGCCCGGGCAGCGCGAGCACCTTTGGGCTGGCGGAGTACTGCTAGTCGATGTATTCGTCTCGCTTGGGGGTGGTCGGCGTGCGCTGCCATCCAATCACGTAGTTCGGTGAAGCGTGACCGATATTTCGTCGGATGCAGGTAACGCTGGGCCTCGACATGACCTATCAGATGACGATCATGAATGCGTGCAATAATAGCATCCGCAGCTTTCCATTCTCCGGTTTTCTGGAGTTTGAATACCCTTTGGTAACGTGCAACATCGGCCGATGACAGAATGCCTTCTACGGACCCAATCCCCGGGATAACCAAGGTGCTGGGTCCGATTAGCGCAGTCTCGATGGGCCTTGGCTTAGGCTGCTGCGCCGATGCGTTGCTGAGCGGTACGCCGAACAAGAGTAGAAATATGACGATGGCCGGCGGTGTTACAAAGTGAAACTTCACAGCGCTTCCGTCTCTGTTGAACGATTAAGTCTTCATACAACCCGTCAGGTTTGTTCGACAAGCTGCCGCGTCGGGACTTTGCAATCCGTTAATTTTCGTCGGCGATACTGAAATCCTCCAGTTTCTCGCGGATCGCGATTAGATCGAGCCACGCTGCGCGTTTCTGGGCCGGTTGGCGCAGGAGATAGGCCGGATGTAGGGTCGCCATCGCCGGAATTGGCGCGAGGTTAAGAATTTCTGTCGCGGGCGAATTATATTCATACCATTGGCCACGCAAGCGCGTGATTCCCTCGGTCCTGTTCAGCAGGGTCTTCGCGGATGTACCGCCGAGGAAGACCAAAAGCCGTGGTGCAACAAGTGCGATGTGGCGCTCGAGAAACGGCAGGCAGGCCGCAATCTCCGCCCCAGTGGGCTGTCGGTTTCCTGGCGGGCGCCAGGGCAGAATGTTGGTGATGTAAACGTTCGTGTCGCGTCCGAGGTCAAGGAAGCTGAGCATTGCGTCGAGCAGTTGGCCGCTGGCGCCGACGAATGGCACGCCCTCTTGGTCCTCGTCACGGCCCGGCGCATCGCCAATCAACATGATGTCCGCATCCGGCATGCCGGCGCCGAACACAAGGTTCGTTGCAGTTGTTTTGAGCGTGCAACCATCGAAGCCAGCGAGTGCCGCCTGCAAGGTAGTTAGGTCGGGGCAAGCGTTGGCAAGCGTGCGGGCGGTATCGTTCACCTTATCGGCTGGCGCGAGATTGGGTCGTGTCATCTGTGTTGATGGGCCCGGTGTGGAGAGAGCTACTGGTGCACCCGGCTCTTCTTGCGAGGACGCGCCGGTTGCGGGCTCTGGCGGTGGGTTTGCAAGCCTATCGATTGGTTCGTCAAGGATGGCCTCGTCTGCACCGGCCTCAATCTGCCAGCTCAGGGTTGCGGCGAGTTCTCGGCAGCTGTCTTGGGTGATTGTCATGTTTTCGCGCGCGCCGCATCCTGTGAACGCGGGATCAGGTTCGACCTCACGATTCGGTGGGTCGATCGGTTGCAATCGCGAGGTTGTGATTCGTGTTGGGTCATGTTTCCTTGAGTTTAAACCTATTGGGGATTGGAGAATCATAGCATGAGCGAGCAGGGCACCGAACGGGAATCAATGTCCTACGATGTCGTGATTGTGGGCGCGGGGCCGTCGGGCCTCGCCGCGGCTATCCAACTCAAGCAGCGCGCTGTTGCGGCAGGGGAAGAAATCGGTGTGTGTGTGCTCGAAAAGGGATCGGAGGTTGGCGCACATATCCTGTCGGGAGCTGTGCTTGAGACCCGCGCACTAAGTGAACTTATGCCCGACTGGCAGGAGCGCGGTGCGCCGATTAACACACCGGTTACAGAGGAGAAGTTTCTATTCCTGCGTGCGGGCGGTGCAACCTCGATCCCAATAGGCCTATTGCCGCCGGCGTTGAAGAATCACGGCAATTATATCATCTCGTTGGGCAACCTGTGTCGCTGGCTGGGGCAACAAGCTGAAGCGCTGGGCGTCGAAATCTATCCGGGATTTGCGGCGACTGAGGTCTTATTTGACGAAAGTGGTGCTGTGAAGGGTGTTGCGACCGGGGACATGGGGATGGGCGCGGACGGCAAGCCGACCGCCAATTATGCCCAAGGCATTGAACTACACGCGCGCTATACTTTCTTCGCCGAAGGTTGCCGGGGGCATCTGGGGCGCCAGCTGATGGACCATTTTGACCTTCGTGCGCAGGCTGATGCACAGACTTATGGCATCGGTATCAAGGAGTTGTGGGAGGTCGATCCGGACAAGCACCGGCCCGGGCTTGTGATGCACACGGCGGGCTGGCCCCTAGATAAATCCACTTATGGTGGCTCGTTCCTCTATCATCTCGAAGGTAATCAGGTTGCGGTCGGTTTTGTGATTGGCCTCGACTACAAGAACCCCTACCTGTCGCCGTTTGACGAATTCCAGCGTTTCAAGACTCATCCCGCGTTGCGCCGTGTCTTTGAGGGTGGTAAGCGCATTTCTTATGGTGCACGGGCCCTGAACGAGGGTGGTGTGCAATCGTTGCCTAAGATGGTCTTTCCCGGCGGGACGCTTATCGGTTGCGAGGCTGGGACCCTCAATGTACCGAAGATTAAGGGTACTCATACGGCAATGAAGTCGGGCATGATCGCGGCCGACACGGCATTTGCGGCGTTGACCACCGATGAACCAGTCACCGCAACTTTGTCGGGTTTTACCGAGACGTTCAAGGGATCTTGGGCATACAGGGAATTGGTTCGGGCGCGTAACTTCCGACCAAGCTTTAGGTTCGGCCTGATGATTGGGACAATCCTAGCGGGCCTGGACCAGGTCGTCTTGCGTGGTTGTGCGCCGTGGACATTCAGGCATGCGCACTCCGATCATGAGGCGCTCGAACCCAAGACTATGCACCAGCCAATAGACTATCCGAAGCCCGACGGAGAAATTAGCTTCGACAAGCTTTCCTCGGTGTTCATCTCGAATACCAACCATGAAGAAGATCAGCCGGTTCATCTGATTCTCAAGAATTCTGAAGTTCCAATCAAAGTAAACCTTGAACAGTATGATGCGCCGGAGCAACGTTTCTGTCCGGCGTCAGTCTACGAGATTCTGCGCGACAATGACGGGGCAAATCCGCGCTTGCAGATCAATGCTCAGAACTGTGTCCATTGCAAGACGTGCGACATTAAGGACCCAACCCAGAATATTGTCTGGGTGGCGCCCGAGGGTGGCGGTGGGCCGAACTATCCCAATATGTAGATGACGGTTTCATTAAGGCATTTCGTAATGGGCTATCTGGCTCTTCTGGCGCGATTCGAGTTCGCGCCGCGGCAGGCATAAATATTTTGGGGTGGTATGGATACCTAATGCGCATCAAACTATCCCTTTCAGTAGGTATCGTGATTTTGGCGCTAGCTAGCGTTTCTGCGCCCCCCGCGATTGGCGCGACAGAAAACCCGGTTGGACCGCCCGGGTTTCAGGCCGATATCGAGGGTGCGCCGTTCGAGAGCGGACAGTCAGCGGCTGGCCGTTTTTTGGCGGCGCGTCATGCCCACTCGGTTGGCAACTTAGTCGCGGCTGCTGATCTTATCGCCGGGGTTCTAGCAGAGGTGTCGAGTAGCGAGGCCATGCAGCGCCGCGCACATCTTCTGATGGTTGGCGCTGGTCGCTTCGAGGAAGCGGCCTCTGTTGCTGACCGGCTCTTCGGCGCTAGCCCGAACGATGCGTTGATCGTCTATACACTTATCGTGCGTGCGCTCCAACGAGATGACTACGCACGCGCGGTAGAGTTGCTCGAGGGGATTTCCGGATCGGGTGTGAATGCCATCATCGCGCTGCTGCTCGAGGCCTGGTCGCTGGCTGGTCAGGGTCGAGCGGCAGAGGGTGTCGCGGCACTCGACACAATGTCCCAGAATGTAGGCCTTGCGCAGGTCGTTGGTTTCCACCAAGCACTGATTGCTGATTTTGGTGGTGATATTGATGGCGCAGAGCTTGCATTTCGGCGTGCCCTCGACGCGTCGGATGGTCGTCCGTCGCTCCAGCTGGTCGACGCCTTCGCCCGCTTTCTTGTTCGCATCGAGAGGCGTGAGGAGGCGGCTGGGCTGGTAAATGGCTTCGTGAACCGCAATCCGCAGACGCTCCTGATTGAGCCCGTAAAGGCTGTGGTTGAAGGCCGCGCCGCGCCTGATCCACATATAGGCGATGTACGACTGGGAGTATCGAAAGTATTCAGCAATGTGGCCAGTTTGCATAATCGCAAGCATTTGCCCACCGAGGCGATGCTCTTTACGCGCATGGCGTTAGGCCTCGCGCCAAATAATGCTTCTGCCAGATTTTCGCTGGCGCAGCTACTCGAAGCCCGGGATCGCGAAGACCTGGCCATTGAAACCTATGAAAAGATTGATGCGAACTCGCCCTATCGCTGGTATGCGCGGCTGAGAATTGCCGATGCGATGCACGCACGCGGCGAGAGCGAACAGGCCCTTAGTTTGCTGCGGGCCATGGCCGCGGAACGTCCGGGGCGAACCGATGCGGCGCGGGCCATGGCCGACCTGCTCCGAATGACCCAGCGCTTCGAAGAGGCGATCGATGCTTATGATCTTGTAATTGAGCGGCTGGATGGAGAACCGGACTGGGGGTTGTTCTATTCGCGTGGCATCTCATTAGAGCGTGCGAAGCATTGGGGTCGTGCCGAGAGGGATTTCCTGAAAGCGTTAGAGCTTTCGCCGGATCAACCGTTGGTTCTGAACTATTTAGGCTACAGCTGGGTTGAGCAGGGCGTAAAGCTTGAACGGGCTAAGGGGATGATCGAGATTGCAGTCGAGAAACGACCGCGCGATGCCTACATCACGGATTCCCTCGGCTGGGTTCTTTATCGCTTGGGCGATTACGTGACGGCTGTGGTTCATCTCGAAACTGCTGTTGCGCTAGAGCCCGGCGATCCGATCATCAACGACCATTTGGGTGATGCTTACTGGGTCGTTGGCAGAAAACTGGAGGCGCGGTTCCAGTGGTTGCGAGCCCTTTCCTTGAAACCAGAGTCGGACGTCGAGATGCAAATACGTTTGAAGCTCAATGGAAAGAAAATGCCCGAACCGATGCTTCCTCGCAAGAAGCGCGGTATCTAAACGCGTGTCCTCCTTGGCCGAAAACCCGAGCAGAAATACTAGGCGATGCGAAGCCGCGCCGGCAAAGCTAAATCTTTTTCTGCATGTTGGTGGTCGGCTAGAGAATGGAAATCATTTGCTCGAAAGCTTGGTCGTCTTCGCCGATTTTGGCGACAAGCTTCGGCTGACGCCTTCTGGCACCTTCGCGCTCAAGCACACGGGGCCTTTTGCAAAATCCTTGCCGCGCGCTGCGGTGAACGATCTGACCGCGTGCGCCGTATCTGGCCTGTCCAATATATTCTCACGCGAACCCGCGTTTACGCTCGTTCTTGAAAAAAACATACCCGTCGCTGCGGGCCTTGGTGGTGGGTCAGCCGATGCCGCCGCGGCTATCCGTCTTGTTTGTCGCGAATGGGGTGTTCCGCATACAGGGCTGGATGTGCGCGTATTGGCCGAACGGCTGGGCGCGGACGTGCCCATGTGTCTTTACGGCGTGCCCGCCTGGGTTGCGGGGGTTGGAGAGCGTTTGACACCGCTACCGCAGATGCCCGCGCTTGACGTATTGCTAGTAAACCCCCTTCAGCGGCTCCGTACCGCAGATGTTTTTGCTGAGTTCACAGCTACTGATTGCCTCGACGGAGGTATAGAAAACCTGCCTAGCTTTGTTGCGTCTGCTGCTGCGTTGTCTTTCCTCCAAGGGCGGCAGAACCACTTGACCGATGTCGCGGGGAAGCTCTGTCCGGCGATTAAAAAGATATTGGACACACTAGAACAGCAGAATGGTTGTTGCCTCGCACGAATGACTGGCAGCGGGCCGACTTGTTTCGCAATCTTCGAAGATGAAGGCGCGTGCACGCGCGCCGCGCGTGCCATCGCTGCGCAGTATGCCGGATGGTGGGTGCAGAGAACGAAAACAAATCAATCTACTGAATGGGATCCCAACTAGGTTTTGTTTCCTGAGAGCCGGGGCATGTGCTCCTAAAGCTTTTAGGGGGCTCCGGTGATCTTAAGGGTGTATGCGTATTGGTATTCGTGGGCTGCCTTACGTCTGAGAAGATTGAAAGCCGCGTCCACCGGCCCGGAGGAACACAGGGTTGGCAGCATCGTCGGAATCTGATGGATTTTCGGATAATCGCCGACTGGCTCTGCCACCGTGTTGAGTCGCGTTCGCGATTGGTTCCGGCTATGCAATATCCGAAATAATTGGTGGTCAGAGCCTTGTGGGGTACCGGGGACTGGGTGGCACGCGAAGAACTGGCACAGAACAGTTTACCGTTGGTCTTTTCTGCCTGTGATTTGTTGTCCTCTGATCGAGCTGTAGTGGAGACCTAAAACCCTCGCTGATCCGTCCGGCTTGTCTGCACTTCGGGCGGCCACGTATAGTCGCGCCGCCAACCAGTCCGCACATAACTTGATATTTGGTGCGGTATTTTGATCCGGAGCTCTCTGAATGGCCATAGACGTTGCCCTCATCACCGGCGTGACAGGACAAGACGGGGCCTACTTGGCCGAACTTCTGTTGGAAAAAGGATACGAGGTTCACGGTGTGAAACGCCGTTCCTCGTCTTTCAATACGGCCCGGGTGGATCATCTCTATAGTGATCCCCATGAAGCCGGGGTCGGGTTTCAGCTCCACTACGGAGACATGACCGACGCCACAAATCTGATCCGCTTGATCCAGGAAATCCAGCCGACCGAGATATACAATCTGGCGGCACAGAGCCACGTTCAGGTCAGTTTCGAGACAGCTGAATACACTGCAAACGCGGATGCGATGGGCGCGCTACGTCTACTCGAGGCAATACGGATTTTGAAACTAGAGGACACAGCGCGTTACTATCAGGCGTCGACGTCGGAGCTTTATGGCAAGGTACAGGAAACACCCCAGAGCGAGACCACACCCTTCTATCCGCGCAGCCCATACGCGGCCGCCAAGCTATACGGCTACTGGATTACGGTGAACTATCGCGAGGCGTACGGTATGCATGCGTCGAACGGCATTTTGTTCAACCATGAAAGCCCTATTCGCGGCGAAACATTTGTTACCCGAAAGATCACACGAGCCGTTGCGGCGATTGAGTTCGGTCTTCAGAGGCAGATTTTTCTAGGTAACCTTGACGCGCAGCGTGATTGGGGACATGCCCGCGACTACGTCGAGGGCATGTGGCGGATTTTGCAGCATGATTTGGCCGATGATTTTGTGCTGGCGACCGGCGAGGCCCACACGGTTCGTGAATTTGTTGAACTCGCCTTTGCAGAGGTTGGGCGCAAGATAGTCTGGCATGGGGAAGGGGTTGACGAGGTCGGCGAAGATGCGAAGACCGGCGAGACCCTCATCGCGATCGATCCGCGCTACTTTCGTCCGACCGAGGTTGATCTCTTGCTGGGTGATCCGACCAAAGCCAAGCGCGAACTTGGCTGGGAGCACACGACTCCTTTCGCGCAACTGGTAAAGGAAATGGTTGCTGCTGATCTCGATGTGATGCGCGCGGGCGTTGACATCCATAAAAGCTTCGATTGATCTGCGTGTCTTGCGGTTTCCATCTGCAAGAGCGATATAATCATTGCCGTCGGCATTGGGGCGTAGCCAAGTGGTAAGGCATCGGGTTTTGATCCCGTGATCGCAGGTTCGAACCCTGCCGCCCCAGCCAGCCGCTGCAAAAAAACCGTCACTCAGTCCGTTGCATCGCACTCCAGTCGCGCGCGCACCAGCCGCTGCAGGCGGAACATCTGCCGGTCACCGATGCCGGCTTCGCGCATATGTTCAACGGTGCTGTCGAGATAGTCTGCAGAGGTGCCCAGATAACCCGACGCGGTTGCTAGAAGCTCCACCTGTCTGCTCTCGGGCAGTTTACCAACATAACGTTCATTGTCTCGGTTTATCACGAAAGTTACAGCCTTGACGGGACCTTCCGAGGTCATGGCTCGGATCCAAACGGCGACATAGCTATCGAGAGCCATTTCCCGATCCCAGACCACCGACAGTTCGTCCCGTTGGCGCCCTGTTGGAAGCTTAAAGGCTACCCCGTTACAAGAGCCGCCCCTGTCGAGCGCCAGCATTAGTCCCGGTGTTTCCGGAGAGCCGCGCCCAAGTATTGCCTGGAGGCAGAAGGAGCGGTGATAGCCCCATACCCTTGCGGTGCGCTTCTCGCTGTAATGGAACGCAGGATTCCAGATCAGCGATCCGTAGCCGAACACCCACACGTCGCGCGCGGGGGACCCCGTGAAGAACTTGGCCAGCGCGGCGGCGCGCTCGGCATCGGTTAGCGGACGAATGTTGGTCACATGCTGCTGCTGTTTCAGCATGCGGTAGATTTCCCCGGACCGGATGGATTCCCGATTTATTTTATTGGTCATTTCGAATCTGATTCAGGCGGTATGGGTGTGTATACCAACAAGCGTTTGGGAAATGAACTTCGGCGAAAGCAGGGATGTGGTGATTCAGATGACTGCGCATTTGGTTTTGGGTTTCTGATTCGAAGCGTAAGCTCTGGCGGACTGGTCCGAGCGCATGGATAAAACTGGATGAGGTGATATCTGCCCGGTTCGCTTACCCGCTCGATTTCTGCGAAGATCGAAACCGTGAATGGAACATCAGGTTCCTGGTGCACGACATCATCTATGGGCATCACCTTTCTCCTACGAATGCTAATGTTTGCCAACCTTGGTCTCCGATACAAACACTCCTCAAGGCCTGCTCGAACAGATCCAAGAGATTCGTACAGACGGATCGCTTCAGCGCGGAACCAAAGACTGTGGCCATTTCGACATGCACATCACGCGCGATGGGACATGGCATTATCGCGGTTCCCCTATAGGCCGGAAATCAATAGTTAAGCTGTTTTCAACAGTGCTAAAGCTCGATTCCGAGGGCCAGTACTGGCTCGAGACACCGGTTGAGCGTGGTCGCATAGACGTTGAAGACGTGCCATTTACTGCAGTCGAACTCGACGTAACTGGACAGGGCCGTAATCAACGCCTCATCTTCCGAACCAATCTTGATGAAGTGGTGACGGCTGGGCCCGAACATTCCCTGCGAGTTGCGTTCGACGAATCGAGCGGCGAACCATCACCCTATGTGCACTTACGTGATGGGCTTGAGGCCCTGCTGACCCGGGCCGTTTACTATCAGCTCGCCGAGCTTACAGTGGATAACCCCGACACCGGCCTTCTGGGGGTCTGGAGCGACGGGGTGTTTTTTGCACTAGAAGCCGATGAGGGACTGGTCCGAACATGAGTCTGAATGTTTCTGACCGCAGCTTTATTACAGCACGCATTCGTGCAACCCAGTCCCAGCTCGACGTCCGGCGCAGCAGCGGTGCGGCTGTCTCGCAGATGCTGCATGACAGTAACGATCTGGAGCCCGGCGAACTGCCGGTGAAGCGCCGCGGCGATCATGATCTTAACCAGATGGGTATGCGACCGAAGCCGCCACTAACCCCTGCGGCAGTTTTAGTGCCACTGCTTGATCATGGCGATCAGATCACGGTGCTGTTAACCGAGCGTGCTGCAGACCTGCGCGCCCATGCTGGTCAGATCAGCTTCCCTGGTGGACGCATCGATCCCGGAGACGCCAGCCCCGAGGCCGCTGCCCTCCGCGAGGCGAACGAGGAAATCGGACTGCCGCTGGCGTCAGTCGAGTTGGTCGGTCGGCTGGACACCTATGAGGTTCGTACCGGCTTCGAAATCACGCCAGTGGTAGGCTTCGTCGACCCCGTCTTCAAACTGATTCGCGCGCCCGGCGAGGTAGCCGACGTGTTTGAGGTTCCACTCGCTTTTGTCCTCGATCCCGCTAACCATGAGCGTCAGAGCAAGGTTCTCCAAGGTAAGCGCCGGTACTTTTACGTCCTGCCCTTCGAGGACCGATACATTTGGGGCGCGACCGCGGGTATGCTGGTGAACCTTTATGAGGTTCTGACTGGGCAGACGGCCTACTGGCGCTAGTCGCTGGTTTCGAGCTAATACCGGGAACACCACGGCGGCGGGGTGACATGATACCTACCCAAAAAATCGAGCAGCAGGAATGGATGACGGATAGAGATCTGCATGCCGTCTTTGCGGTGTTGCAGGGGTCTGGCGATCCGGCGACGGCCGTACTTTGTGTCGGTGGTTGTGTGCGTGACGCGCTTATGGGTCGAGCGGTAGTTGATGTTGATCTCGCGACGGTCCATCCGCCCGACATCGTCATGGCCCGTCTCGCGGCAGCTGAGATCGATGTGCTCAAGATCGGAATTGAACACGGCACCGTCGTTGCCCGGTTCGGGAAGAAGCTGTTCCAGATTACATCCCTGCGTGTAGACGAGGAGACCGACGGCCGTCACGCGACTGTTTCGTATACTGATGATTGGATAGCGGATGCTTCGCGCCGTGATTTTACGATGAACGCGCTCTATGCCAAGCTCGACGGAAATGTCTTCGACCCGCTCGGCGGTTCGGATGATATCGTAGCGCGGCGTATCCGCTTTATCGGTGATCCGCATGCCCGCATCGAAGAGGATGCATTACGAATCCTGCGTTTCTATCGGTTTCACGCGGAACTCGGCTTACCCACCTTCGACGGGCCAGGGCTTGCCGCCTGCCGCAAATATTTCGATCGCCTCGCGAGGCTGTCGGGTGAGCGTATCCGCAAGGAGCTTTTCAAGATTTTAATGTCCCCGGCACCCGGTCGTATGCTCGAAGGTGCGGAATTCCTTGACCTCTTCTCGACGCTTTTACCGACGGTAGACAGCACCGGGCCCGTTTTTGGCCTCGCTTTTATTGGGGCACGCGAGAACGCACTGGGCATGCCCGACCCGCTGCGGCGACTGGCAATTTTTCTGCGCGGTGCTGGGGATGCCGCAGCTGCGGCGGCTCGACTGCGTCTATCAAACGACGCAACCGTGCGGCTCACGGTGATGGCGGCGCACTCGCCGCGCATGACACCAAGTCTCTACCCGCGCACCCGCAAGCGGCGGCTCTACGAGCTAGGGGTTGATGCGTGGAAGGATGCTGTAATCTTGAGTTGGGCGCGAGCGGACGCTCGGGCCGCCGAGTTCTCTGACATTGATATTGCGCCTTTAGGGGATTGGCTTGATCTCTTGCGATTTCCAGAGGCTTGGCCAATACCTGCATTTCCGATCCAGGGGGCCGACGTTCTTGCGCTCGGCGTACCACAGGGCCCGGAGATCGGCCGGCTTCTCACAATGGTTGAGAACTGGTGGATAACGCGCGATTTTCGGCCCGGCCGTGCAGGCTGCCTAGCGCAGCTCAGGCGGCGCCTTTGGTTGATGGGATTGCGGAAGCGACTGGGTTTTGGTTGAGCTTTGTCGGACGCGGACCTTGAGCTCTCCCACTTGCTGTTTGCGATTGCAGCCTAGTTTCCGACTTTCACTAGCCGGGCATCGACGCCGCGTTGCCGCTCGCCGTTGGCGATATTGATAAATCTGAGGTGCATTCCCGTCCCCTCAAGCGTTCGATTGTACGTCTGGATCACATATCCTCCTGCGGCAGTGATTTGAATCACATTCACCGAGAGTGTTTGGTCCCGAACATAGGCCCAGGCTAAACCATTGTCGCGCGGGTCCTGGCGGTCGACCCCATCGAAGACACTAGCCGCACTGCTGGGCGCGAAGCTCCTACGCTGGGTATGCCGCCGGATTTTAGGATTGTTCAGATCGTCGCCACCGCGGATCACGCTCGTCCACTTGACATAGAAGCCGGTACCTTCGGCCCCTATCTTCACATCAAGATCCCTTACGGTAATACCGAAATAGAGAGAGTCACTGCTCTCCGCAATGCCGGACCCCTGAAAATATCCATAGAAAGCGTTGATTGGCAGGTCCTGTGCCATGGCGACGGGTCCGGCGACGCAGCTCGCCGCGACTACCATGACGGCGGTGAGTGGCCTGATCACCTGACGGCATATGCGGGCCATGGTCCCTCCAATCCTGAACGCATGCCAATCAGGTTCGGCAGCGGCTTCAATCCATGCCGTAAACCTAGTCCAGTCCTGTCGACATAGAAACTATGTGTGCTCTAGGTTTCGATATTCCACCTTAGGGCCAAGTGACGACCGGCGGCAGGGACATCAGTATCGCGTCGACATTTCCGCCTGTCCGAAGGCCGAAAGTTGTACCGCGATCATAAAGGAGGTTGAACTCGACATAACGCCCACGCCGCTGCAGCTGGTGGGCGCGTTGCTCGTCAGTCCAGGGTTTGTTCATGTTTCGCCTCACAATCTCGGGATAGACTTCATGAAATGCACGCCCGATGTCTTGGGTGAATGCAAAGTCCGCCTCCCAGTCTCCAGTGTCGACATAGTCGAAAAAGACACCACCGACGCCGCGCGGCTCATCGCGGTGCTTGAGGTGAAAATATTCGTCGCACCATGCCTTAAACTTGGGGTGATAATTGGGGTTGTGTGCATCGCATGCCGATTTGAGCGCGCTGTGAAATCGCGCGGTGTCTGCGTCGTCGGGGTACATCGGCGTGAGGTCGGCGCCACCACCAAACCAGCCCTTCGTCGTGACGATGTACCGTGTGTTCATATGTACTGCCGGCACCAGTGGGGACTGCATATGTGCAACCAGAGACACACCGGATGCCCAGAACCTGCCGTCACCCTCTGCCCCGGGGATATTCTTCCGGAATTCTTCGGAGAACACGCCTTCGACCGTCGAGATATTGATCCCAACCTTTTCGAAGATGCGCCCACGCATGATTGACATTACACCGCCTCCGCCTGGTGTACCGTCTTGGCTGGGTCGGTCCCAACCAGACTGCTTAAACCGCCCCGCTGGCTGTTCGGCAAACGAACCGCCAGCCTCGCCATCGAAGTCATTCTCGATCGCCTCGAAGCTGGCGCAGATGTCATCGCGGAGTTCCGCGAACCATCTCGCTGTGCGGGACTTGTAATCGTTGTCAGTCATTTATTATCCATCGTTTCCGCTCTGGAAAAACCATCCTGTTGTCGCAAGGCTTCGCCGAGCACGATTGCCAGCGCGGTTACGACATTCAGCGAGCGCAGATTGCCCCGCATGGGCACTCGGACCTGTGCGTCCACACTTGCATGGACGGTGTCTGGAACGCCGTTGCTCTCACTTCCCACGAGCAACGTATCCTCGGGCTGAAATGCAAAGTCAATGTGTCGTTCTGCTGCTTTGGTGCTCAGCAGGATAAGCCGCTGCGGCGGTGCAAGCACATCTGCAAACCGGGCCCAGGAGATATGACGCGTCAAGTTGACTTGGTCGAGATAGTCCATGCCGGCGCGCCGGACCCCGGGGTTATGCATCACGAATCCCGCCGGTTCAATAAGGTCGACAGGTAGGTTCAGGCAGGCTGCTAGGCGGAGAATGGCGCCGGCATTTTGTGGAATGTCAGGTTGGTAGAGGGCGATGCGCACGCAGGTTGTCTCCAGTACCGGTCCCCGATCCGGCAATGCGGTGGAAAAGAGGAACCAAGGCGGGCTTGGCAAACGCTTTGGACTTGGATTATATCCGGGCGAGGAGTTGGGTACATAAGGTTTCAAGGGGGGCTCTGGTTAAGCAGGCAGCTATAATGCGACGCGGGTGCGAGTTCGTATTGCGGCACGGTGTCACATTGCTAATAACCGGAAATTCGCCTACCCATTTTGAATTTAATCATTCGGTCTAAAGGTGGTGTAAATCCGCCGGATTAAGGGCATTTCTCATGAGCGATGATACTCAGAATCATGACGGTCATTCTGGGAGCCGGCGCGATTTTCTTTACCTCTCTGCAGGCGCGTTTGCCAGCGTTGGCGGCGCAATTGCGCTCTGGCCGTTTGTCGATTCGATGAACCCCTCTGCCGACGTGCTGGCGCTATCTACCGTTGAGGTAGATGTGTCGCAGGTCGAAGTTGGCCAACGGGTAACGGTCAAGTGGCAGGGCAAGCCTGTTTTCATCGACCGGCGCACCGAAGCTGGGATCGCCGAGGCGCGCGATACTCCTTTGGATGATCTGCGAGACCCGGAGACGGATGAGGCTCGCGCCGAACGCCCCGAGTGGCTAGTTGTGATCGGGGTCTGCACGCATCTGGGGTGTGTCCCGCTTGGCCAGACACCGTCGGAGCCGCGTGGCGAATGGGGTGGTTGGTTCTGCCCCTGCCATGGTTCCCATTACGACACTTCGGGGCGCATTCGGAAGGGCCCGGCACCGCTGAACCTGCCGGTGCCGCCGCTTGCTTTCCTGAATGATACCAATATCAAGATCGGTTGAGGCTATTCATGAGCTCTGGAAACCAACAACCCGTCGGCGATGGCTTAGTTAAGTGGATTGACACAAGGCTGCCGGTCTTTAGCTATCTGCAAAAGGAGTATGCCGAGTTTCAGTCCCCCAAGAACTTCAACTGGTTCTGGAATTTCGGTGCAATTCTAACCTTTATGCTCGTGATGATGATTCTTACAGGGATCATCCTAGCGATGCAGTACCAGCCCAACACCATGCTGGCCTTTGATTCCGTCGAGCGGATTATGCGTGATGTGAACCATGGCTGGATGCTGCGCTACATGCATGCGAACGGCGCAACCTTCTTCTTTATTGCCGTCTATATCCATATGTTTCGGGGGCTGTATTACGGCTCCTACAAGAACCCGCGTGAGCTGCTTTGGATTCTCGGCGTGGTCATCCTCGTCCTCATGATGGCGACGGCATTTATGGGCTATGTGCTTCCTTGGGGCCAGATGAGTTTCTGGGGCGCGACAGTGATCACCAACCTGTTCTCAGCGATTCCGCTGATAGGTGATTCTATCGTGACACTACTTTGGGGCGGTTTCTCGGTCGATAATCCGACCCTGAACCGCTTCTTCGCGCTGCACTATCTCTTTCCGTTTCTGATATTCGGGGTGGTAGTATTACATGTGGTGGCGCTGCATGTGTCGGGGTCGAACAATCCGCTGGGCGTCGACCCTAAGGGGCCGCAGGACACGGTGTCATTCCATCCCTACTACACGATGAAGGACAGCGCCGGCCTGGCGATATTCATAACAATATTCGCCTTCTTCGTGTTCTTTGCGCCGAATTTCTTCGGTGAGCCGGAGAATTATCTTCCGGCGGCGCCGCTGAATACGCCGGCGCATATCGTACCGGAATGGTACTTTCTTCCTTTCTTTGCCATCCTGCGGTCGATCAACTTCGATGTCCTGTTCATTGAGGCAAAGCTCGGTGGTGTAATTGCGATGTTCGGAGCGATCTTCGTGTTGTTTATCGTCCCCTGGCTCGACAAATCGCCGGTGCGCAGCGCCAAGTTCCGTCCTGTTTACAGGTGGTTCTTCTGGATTTTTGTCCTCGACTGCTTTCTTCTCGGCTGGGTTGGCGGTCGCGCGCCGGACAATCTGGTTTTTGAGGGTCTGAACCTGAAGGTCATTCACCTCGGCTGGCTGGCGACCTTCTGGTACTTCTTTCACTTCATTATTTTGCTGCCGTTGCTTGGAATCTTCGAGAAACCAAAGCCATTGCCCAAGAGTATATCCGCCCCCGTCCTCGGGGGTGGATCCGCTGCGGCCTCGGCGACTGCCAAGCCGATGGAGAAGGCGTAATGGGTATCGTTTCCAACATGCGCCGTACTGCTGCGGTAGCTGGGTTTGCAGTTGCCGCTGCGCTGGTATCAACCTCCGCGATTGCCGCTGGTGACGCCAAACATCCGGAGGACCGAGAGTGGCCCTTTGAGGGCATTTTCGGGACCGTCGACCTCGCCTCGGCACAACGTGGTCTTCAGGTTTATCTCGAGGTTTGCTCCGGTTGTCATTCACTTAAACACGTTGCGTATCGAAATCTTGGCGCACTCGGTTTCTCCGAGGCAGAGATCAAGGTGATCGCGTCCGGATTCGATGTTCCGGATGGCCCCGATAAGGAAGGCGAGATGTTCGAGCGCGCGGCTATTCCGTCGGATCGTTTCGTGTCGCCTTTTCCCAATGAGGAGGCCGCTAAGGCTGCTAACAACGGGGCCAGACCGCCCGATCTATCCCTCCAGGTGAAGGCACATCCGGGTGGTGCAAACTATCTTCATGCGCTGTTGACCGGATATGTGGACGCGCCCGAAGGCGTCAATGTACCGACGGGTTCCAACTATAATCCGTTTTTCCGCGGTGGCTTTATTGCGATGCCGGCCCCGCTTTTCGAAGACGGAGTAGAGTACGCTGATGGCACGCCTGCGACCGTGGAGCAGATGGCGACCGATGTGGTCAACTTTATGCAATGGGCAGCCGAACCCGAGATGGAGCAGCGGAAGAAGACCGGCTTTAAAGTCGTCATCTTCCTGATTATCCTCAGCGCTATTCTGTACGCAGGCAAACGCAAGATGTGGGCGAACGTCGACCACTGACTGGTTAGAATTTGAACGAAAAGGCCGCTTGCGGATGGGCAGGCGGCCTTTTTTTTAACCACCCGAGTGCACATTCGTTAAACTCGGTAGCCAGCCATAACATGAACAAATTAACTGGGGGGGAAAATGGTACGAGAAACGATTGTCACATGTGCGGTGACTGGTGGTCACCAGAACTTCCACGACCATCCGAACTTTCCGATCACTCCGAAACAGATCGCAGAATCGGCCATTGAGGCACGCGAGGCAGGAGCCGCGGTTGCGCATATCCATGTGCGCGAGCCCGATGGATCGCGCTCTGGAAATCCAGATTATTTTCGGGAGGTTGTCGAGCGCATTCGCGATGCAGATTGCGACGTTTTGATCAACCTCACCACGGGCGAGGGGGCACGCTATATTCCGAGTGAGGAAGATCCCCAGGTTGGCGGTCCAGGCACGTCCCTGTCCACACCTGAGGTCAGGGTTCGACATGTGCTCGACCTGCGCCCTGATATCTGTACGCTAGACGTTGCTACGATGAACTTTGGTGAGGCGGTGTTTATGAACACGCCGTCGCATCTGCGGCGCATGGCAGAGTTGATTAAGGATGCCGGCGTTAAACCGGAGATCGAGGTATTCGAACCTGGTCATATTCGGTTGGCCCTCGAAATGATCAAGAACGGGCTCATCGAATCTCCGCCGCTCTTTCAACTCTGCCTAGGAATTCCCTGGGGCTCGCCTGCAACGCCGCAGATGGTGCAGGTGATGCACTCGATGCTGCCAACAGATGCCAATTGGGCGGCCTTCGGGATTAGTCGCTGGGAATTTCCAATTGTTGCCGAGGTTGTCAACAATGGCGGTCATGTGCGCGTCGGGCTTGAG
The DNA here is from genome assembly GCA_002722515.1 of Alphaproteobacteria bacterium. Classification (GTDB taxonomy): domain Bacteria; phylum Pseudomonadota; class Alphaproteobacteria; order UBA6615; family UBA6615; genus UBA8079. Next base: position 22,226 of record PBMH01000045.1, read on the forward strand.
GACAACCTGTATTTGACCAAGGGTGAGTATGCCAGCAACGGCCAGTTGGTCGACAAGGCCGTGCGCATCATGCGCGAGCTGGACGCTGAGCCGGTTGAACCGGAACGGGCGGCTGAACTACTCGATCTCCTGCCGCGTGCCCAGTAGAGCTCGCCCATGGCGACGAACCACGATAATGCGCCCCCCATATTGGGTGTCATCGGCGGTAGCGGTATCTATGATGTCGAGGGGCTGAGCGATGTACGCTGGGAGGCGGTGGATACGCCCTACGGTAACCCGTCCGACGAGCTAATGTTCGGGACGCTCGACGGGCTTCCGGTCGTGTTTCTGCCCCGCCACGGGCGGGGCCATCGGGTGCCTCCGTCGGATCTGAACTTCCGCGCCAACATGTATGCTTTGAAGTATGCAGGGGTCACGGAGGTTGTTTCTTTGTCGGCCGTGGGATCCCTACGTGAGGATCTCGTTCCGGGTACCTTTGTGGTGGTGGATCAGTTCATTGACCGAACATTTGCGCGGGTTAAATCCTTTTTTGAATCCGGACTGGTTGCCCATGTGTCCATGGCCAATCCTGTATGCTGTCGTCTCGGGAATCATATCGAGGCCGCGGCAAGAGATCTCGATATCAACGTTGTACGAGGCGGGATCTACTTGGTGATGGAGGGGCCGCAGTTTTCATCGCGGGCGGAATCAGAACTATATCGGAGTTGGGGTTGTTCCGTGATCGGTATGACAAATATGCCTGAAGCGAAACTCGCCCGTGAGGCGGAACTCTGCTATGCGACTGTGGCGATGGTGACGGACTTCGATTGCTGGCATGAAGATCATGACGATGTCACGGTCGACCAGATTATCGGGACCCTGATATCGAATGCCGGGAAGGGTAGAAGTTTGGTGCGTGCACTGGCTCGGCAGCTCGAGTTGAGGGAAGCCCCTTGCGAGCAAGGGTGCCATACCAGCCTCGACAACGCCATCATCACCGCGCCAGAGGCTCGCGACCCAGAAGTCGTTGAACGACTGGCGACCATTGTAGGGCGCACCCTCGGCTGAAAACCTTTAGAAATATAGGCTTGTGCGGTCGTCCTTTCTGTATCGCCGCATACGCAATATAATGAGATTAAAGGCGATTGGTTCTCTATTTGGGCCTGAATGATTGCCTAGGAGAGAGAAACTATGTCGGATGCGAACGGCTGCGACAAGGTTACCGCGCGCCCGATCTCCGGGATCGACCATGCCTTGATTGGTGTGGCGAATCTGGATGATGCGCGCGATGCGTTCGCTAGGCTCGGCTTTACTGTCTCGCCGCGGGGACGCCATATTGGTTGGGGTACTGGAAATTACACGATCATGTTCGAGCACGACTATGTCGAGCTGCTCGGTGTGGTTGACCCGTCCGAGTATATTCATCGGCTTGATGAGTTCCTCGAGACAGGCGAAGGGCTTTTGAATGTCGCGCTCGGCACTGACGACGCTGAGGCTGCCTTTCTTTGGCTTCAGGCCGAGGGTGTGGATGCCGCGCCGCCTGAAGATTTGCAGCGCTTACTCGAATTGGAAGAGGGAAACGAGGTTCTCCAGTTTCGCAACGTTTATATTCCGAACGATCTGACACCTGGTCTCAATACTTTCGCCTGCGAGCATCGCACGCCGGATAAGACTCGCAGGTCGAGCTGGCTGTCCCATCCCAATGGCGCACGACGGATTGCCGAGGTCACAATAGTCATGGAGTCACTCGACGGGGTGCGCGATGCTTATGTTCGTCTATTCGGCGTGGAGGCCGTGTCGGGGGATGAGCGCAAGGGTAATATCACGGTTGATACCGGACGCGACGAACTCTGGCTTGTTACGCCGAAGACCTTCCCGGAACGCCACTATGATAAGATGATCGACGAGAGCCTGCCGCTGCCGCGCCTTGCGGCGTTGACGCTTGAGGTCGCCGACACACAGGCGACGGCTCTTTACCTTAGCGGTCAGCAGGTTGCCTTCGAGCGTGACAGCACCAACGCTGTCATCGTGTCTTCGGAGGAGGCGTGTGGAACTTTCCTGGTATTTGCAGATACGCCCGAGGGCTGATTAGCCAATATTTGTGCTAAGGAATTCCAGCGTCCGCTCCATTGCTTGGCCAGCCGCTTCCTTGTGATAGGACCCTCGGCGCGAGCAGCTGAAGCCGTGTCCCGCACCCTCATATACGAAGCTCGGAATGTATGGATGGTCGGCTTCAACCTTATTCACACCGTCTAACGGGATGCCGGCGTCCTCGGCACCCCAGTGGAACATGACGGGGCATTTTGGAGTCTCGTTGCTGTTTGACAGGATGTCACCGCCATAATAGCACACGGCCGCCGAGACCGCAGAGCGTGCGGCTGCGAACCACGCGACCGAACCGCCCATGCAAAAGCCGACTACGCCGACCTTGCCGGCGTCTCCGATCTCGATGATGGCCGCATCCACGTCCTTGATGACGTCTTCCCAGTTGAGCGCTCCTTTCAGAGAGCGGCCCTTCGCCATGCCGTCCTCGTTAAACTTTAGAACCGCATCACGCTCATGCCGATCGAACAGCGCTGGCGCAATCGCGACATAGCCCTGCTTGGCGAAGTTGTCGACTGTCTCGCGGATGTCGTCGTTAACACCAAAAATCTCCTGGATAATAACGATCCCGCCACGCGCAATGCCGTCAGGCTCTGCCTTATAGGCCGCGAGTTCGTGGTTATCGGTGGCCTTTAGTTTGAGAGCTGTACCCATGTTCGCTTCTCCGCTGACAGCTTGTTGTCTCGTTCAGCGTAACATCCTAGAGGGCTATACGTTGAAGCGAAACAGTATGATGTCCCCGTCCGCTATCTTGTAGTCGCGTCCTTCTTGCCGCATACGCCCAGCCTCGCGCGCACCGACTTCTCCGGCGTATTTGACATAGTCGTCATACCCAATTGTTTCGGCGCGGATGAAGCCCCTTTGAAAGTCGGTATGGATGCGACCGGCCGCGTCATAAGCAGTTGCTAGCCCAGCCACGGTCCAAGCCCGTGTTTCCTTGGGCCCAACGGTGAAGAAAGTGATCAGTTGCAGAAGTTCGTAGCCAGCCTGGATAACCTTGGATAAACCAGTGTCTCTAAGGCCAAGCTCCGCGAGATACTCCGCACTGTCGTTCGGGTCCTCGAGTTGGGCGATTTGAGACTCTATTTCCGCCGAGACGATGACCGTTGCCGCCCCGCTGGCGGCAGCCATTTTCCTCACTGCCTCGGTGTGTGTGTTGCCGGAAGCGGCCGAACTCTCGTCCACGTTGCAGACATAAAGGACAGGCTTCGAAGTAAGCAGTTGCAGCTGAACGAAGTCTGCGCGTTGGTCCTCGGAGATGTCTGCAGTCCGTGCTGGACGTCCGTCTCGCAGTACCGCCACCACTGGCTCGAGAAGCTGCAGCTGTGTACGGGCATCCTTGTCTCCGCCTTTTGCGCGTTTTTCCGTAGTCTTAAAACGTCTTTCCATGGCCTCGAGGTCGGCTAGAAGTAGCTCTGTTTCGACGATTTCGTTGTCCCGAAGAGGGTCAACCCCTCCTTCGACATGGGTGATCTCGCCATCGTCAAAGCAGCGTAGGACATGGCAGACCGCATCGACCTCGCGGATATGCGAGAGAAACTTATTGCCGAGTCCCTCCCCCTTGCTCGCTCCTCGCACGAGACCGGCGATGTCGACGAATTCGAGGTGGGTCGGTATAATCTGTGCCGAGGAGGCCAGTCCAGCTAGCATGGCCAGACGGTGGTCCGGCACGGTAACGCGGCCCGCGTTGGGTTCGATCGTGCAGAAAGGGTAGTTCGCAGAGTCGGCCTGTGCGGTCGCTGTAAGAGCGTTGAACAGCGTTGACTTGCCGACATTCGGTAGGCCTACGATTCCGCAGTTGAAACCCATATCAGTCGCGCCTTCGTAGTCGGTTCATGGCTCGCGACAGGGCGCTGCCCACCACGGTGTCCGTTTTGTATCTATCTTTTTCAATGCTGGTTGGCTGCGGCCCGGTTCGTTCGGGTTGTGCTGTGCCCATATTCAGTTGCGCAGCCGATCGGCCCGTTCCCTGGATCTTCATGGTTACCCGGCTCATGAAGTCGCTAGCGCGTTGGTCAAGCAGCACAGGAAGTTCGTCAGCGACAGCACAAAGCTCGCGCTTGAGCCAGCTCTGGTCCGCCTTCGAGAAGTCACCCAGTACGTGATTCTTCACCCGGGTCTTGTCGCCGGGATGCCCGATGCCGAGCCGGACCCTCCAGTAATTCCTGTTGTTAAGGTGGGCGTCGATGCTGCGTAGGCCGTTATGGCCTGCATGTCCGCCGCCCTGTTTTACCCGCAGCTTGGCGGCTGCGAGGTCGATTTCGTCATAGATCACGACGATGTTTTCCGGTGCGAGCTTATAGAAGCGCATAGCCTCGCCAACTGCGCGGCCTGATTCATTCATAAAGGTGGCGGGTTTCAGGACGACCACCCGTTCGCCGTTGATATGCCCCTCGCTGATGTCGCCTTGGAACTTATTCCGGGGCGCAGAAAGGTTATGGCGACGAACGATCTCGTCTGCCGCCATAAAACCGATATTGTGTCGGTTGTTTTTGTGTTTCGGACCAGGATTTCCCAAGCCCACAACCAATCGCATTATCTGCTCGCGTATCCGCCGGGGTTCGGGCTACTCCTCGCCGCCCTCGGCATCGTCTTCGCCCTCGTTAGCTTCGTCCCCTTCGGCCTCTGCGCCTTCGGCATCCGGGTCGATTTCCTCTTCTTCAACCGGCGCTACGGTTGGAGCAGCGATGGTAGCGATAGTGAAGTCGCGATCCGTGATTGTCGGTTTCACACCGTCCGGCAATTCAATGTCGGAAATATGAATGCTGTCGCCAACATCAAGGCCAGTTAAATCGGCCACGAACTCATCGGGAATCGCGCCCGCGCGGCAGACGACCTCGACTGCATATCGGACGATGTTGAGCACGCCGCCGCCCTTGAGGCCCGGGGATTCCTCTTCGTTTATGAAACTGACCTGGATCTCGAGATTGATCCGCGTGCGTTCGGTGACGCGCAGGAAGTCCAGATGCATTGGTACGTCGGTGACCGGGTGCACTTGTAGGTCACGACAAAGGACCTGCTGCTGATTGCCATCCATTTCGATATCGAAAAGCGTAGCAAAGAAGCCGGGCTGTCCGAGTGCAACGCGCAGTTGCGCTGGACTAATTGAAATAGGTTCGGGGTCCTTGTTCGCGCCATAGATCACCGCCGGCACTTTGCCGATGCGGCGAGTTGCACGGGCGGCCCCCTTGCCGACCTGTGCGCGCGACTCCGCATTAAACGTCACGGTGTCCGCCATGGTTTACTCCTTTTATTCGACCATGCCTCCAAGGGTGCCATGATCGGGATGGTTCGCCATCGACGCCGGATGCGCCGATTCCTAGTTGAACAGACTTGAAACCGAGGCTTCGCGACTGATCCGGTCGATCGCGTTTCCCAGCAAGGGAGCGATCGTCAGCTGCCGGATATTACTCGCCACGCGCACCGCTTCGGTGGCTTGGATTGAGTCCGTCATCACCAGGGTTTCCAGCGGTGACGCAGCAACACGCCCTACCGCCCCACCCGACAGCACGCCGTGCGTGACGTAGGCGGATACCGATTTGGCGCCCTGATTCATCAGCGCTGAGGCGGCGTTGCACAATGTACCGGCGCTATCACAGATATCGTCGACAAGTATACAGCGTCGCCGGTCGACGTCGCCGATGATATTCATCACCTCGGAGACGCCAGCCCGTTCGCGCCGCTTATCAATGATCGCGAGATCGGCGTCAAGCCGTTTGGCGAGTGCTCGCGCACGCACGACGCCACCTACGTCGGGGGAAACGATAACCAGTTCGCCATTGTCACCCTGGCTTTCGATGTACTCCGAGAACAGCGGTCCGCCGAACAGGTTGTCCACCGGGATGTCGAAAAAGCCTTGAATCTGGCCTGCATGGAGGTCGAGAGTGAGAACTCGGTCGGCGCCGGCTCTGGTAATAAGGTTGGCCACTAGTTTAGCCGATATCGGCGTCCGCGGTCCGGTTTTTCGGTCTTGGCGAGCATAGCCGAAATAGGGGAGGACCGCGGTTATGCGCCTTGCTGACCCGCGACGCAGTGCGTCCAGAGTAACCAGCAATTCCATTAGATTATCGTTTGCAGGGTAGGAGGTGGATTGAACGACGAAGACGTCCTCTCCGCGCACATTTTCGAGAATCTCTACGAAAACTTCCATATCCGAGAACCGTCGGATTGACGCCTGCGTCAGTTCAATATTCAGATATGCCGAAATCGCCTCGGCAAGTGGACGGTTGCTGTTGCACGCCAGCACCTTCATCGACCGTACCCCCGGACCCTGCCGACCGCGCGCTGGCGATCCGGGTCTATTGCGCCCGTCGGAATGAAGCCGGCTGATTCAGCCGTCCCCATGCGCGGCGGAAAGTATCAACCCGAATCGGGGCTGTAAACATCACTCGGCTGGGGATAATCCGGAGCTCTTACTGGCGTTCGGATTACCGTCTCGCGCGGACATTACGCGCATCCTTTTTTTGGATGTGCCGCCGTCGGGTACGACGAAACCATAGCGCCAGTCGATCTGTGCCACGAGATTTGCCATGCCCGCTGCAGCGGCGAGGCCAGCCTCTTGAGCGAGTTCGCCCCAGCTGTTTTCGATGATCGACCGGGTGAAGGGGCTAGACTGTTTGATACGGCCGATTTTAATGCCAAACGGGTCGACCAGTGTCCAGTTGATGGTGACCTCGGCACGTTGCCCCGCCAGCGGTGTAACCCGGACAGTTGCGCTGGCATAGAGGGTCTCTGCGTTTGGCTCCAAGGCTACGCGCGCGCCCATCCGGCGCAAGCCCTGGCGGAACGCGGCTCGGAGACGGCTGGCGCCATCATCGGATGTGCCACGGATCACTCCCACGTGGATTGGGGGGGCGACAATCTCACCCTGCACATTTTCTTGGATATAGCCGGCGATCTTAGGTGCGGCGCTTTTGGCGAATGCCGCCATGAGAGCGGAATCACCCGCGGCCCAGCTACCAATGGAGATGCTCTCAATGCGCTGTTCGTAACGCCCGAGGACAGCGCCCGCGGGATCTTGCAGTCTCCAGGCGATATGAGCATTATGTCCCGTGTCGATCACTCGGCTGGTAAGGACCATGCTAGAGCGATGTCTACTCCCCATATAAGCAGGTATATCGTGTGTGATTAGTGCTGCGACCATCTCGCGGGCGAGGCTCCGTGCCGCAGCCGGCGGCGCATCGACAATGGGTTCGACCGCGATACTGGAAAAACCGCTCTGCCTTGGCATTGGTGGGTTACCGCTTGGGGCGAGTTCGAATACTCGCGGAACGGGCTGGCACGCCATCAAAATGAATACCAGCACCAGTAATGGCGTGCTAAAGCGCACAACTAACCATAGCCGCCGCGAGAGTGAAGAAGATCAGCATCATCAGATACGGCATCGACTATGCCGCCGTGTTTAACTTGATCAGAGACAGATTGCGTCCATAGTCAGCCTCGTTGCGATGGCAACTACGCCGATAACTAAAGAAGTTTTCGTCACCATATGTGTCTTGGCCGGTTGCGGCATGGCTGATGATTCCGGCGCACACCAGGCGGCTGGCGACATAGTTCGGCAGATCGAATAGTAGCCGGTCGGAGCCCGATCGTTCGGCGAAGAAGCGGACGTTTGACGGGTCTTGTGCCTCGAAGGGGGCAGAAAATTCAGAGCCCACCTCATAGGACTGCGGACCGATACAGGGACCGATTGCCGCCGCGATGTTCGAGCGGTCTGCTCCGCGCTCGACCATCGCGTCCACTGTCGCCTCAATCACGCCATTTAGCGACCCGCGCCAGCCGGCATGGGCGGCGGCGACGATTCCTGACCCGGGCTCGGCGAACAAAACTGGAGCACAATCAGCTGCTAGCACGCCGATCACCAGATCCGGTCGGCTGCAAACCAGCGCGTCGGCGCGTGGTGGGTTGTCCTGATCTATTGTTTCGGCGTCAATCACCGTGGCGGAGTGGACTTGGTAGAGCGTGCGGAGCTGGTCGCTGGACGCGCCGATCAAACGCGTGGCGCGGGACCGGTTCTCCGCCACGTGGGCGCTGATGTCGTCTGAGCCGGGCCCGCAATTGAGCCCTGCATAGATGCCCTTGCTGATTCCGCCAGCGCGGGACAGAAACGCGTGCCGGACGCGGTTTGTTTTCTTCAGGTTTTTGGCGCTGGCGTGCTGCTGGTGCATAGATCTCAGGGTCCGGGTCCGAATCCCGCTGGGGGCTCAGTTCCCTGTTTGGAGAGGGCCAATACCTTAAATAAGGTGCCCATTTCGGCGGGCCCGATCAAGCGTGTGAGCGAGGCATCGATGTCATGGGCTTGTAGTTCGTTTGCGCCTTGGCGTAACCGCTTGGCGCGCTCGCGGATTCCGATCCGCTCTAGGAAGGCTCCCTGGCCGATCGGCCCCCAGCTTCGGATGCCATGGGCGGCTGCCGCCGCCGCTACCTGCTCGAAATTCACATGTGCCGTAAGGTCGGCGGTACCAGGTGCTTTGAGCGGGCTGACGGGCTTATGCCCGCGCAACGCTTGGAGCGTTTCTCCGACCGCGCTGTATGGGTGTCCATAGTCGATGAAGATAGCCGCGCCGCCGACGGCGGCGATATACTCTGCGATTGTGTCGACGATCGATCTCACCGCGTCCGATTCTTCCAGGATGTCGCCGTCGAGCGCCTCGGTGATCAGATGGTCGGCGTGGCGGCTTTGGGGAGAACTTTTGCCGAGTGTGAATTTAAACATGCCGGTTTCGGAATCGATGTCGACTCGGCGTTCCCGCCAGCGTCCTTCTGACTTAACGAATTGCCGGATGGGCAGAGCGTCAAAAAACTCGTTGGCGATGAAGATTGCCGGCATGCCACTAGGTTCTGGTATAGTCAGGTGCCAGGTTGCATCTGTATCCGCGATTGCGGATTGTTGTGACGCCCGCAGGGTGGGGCTGGTTTCAACCATATGGATCCGCGCCGCCGCGCGGCAGGCGGGTACGGTGTTGAGCGCACGCAGCGCATCGGCCATTAGAGTGCCCCGTCCGGGCCCGAGCTCGATCAGAGCGAAGGGTTCCGGTGCTCCGAGCCGTTCCCAGCTGTCGGCGCACCAGGCTCCGATCATCTCGCCAAACATCTGTGAAATTTCCGGGCTCGTTGTGAAATCGCCGGCCGCGCCGAATGGGTCTTGGGTAGCGTAGTAGCCGCCCTCGGGGTCTCCTAGCGAGATGGCAATGAAATCTTCAACGCTGATCGGTCCGAAATCCGTGATCAGCGACGTTAGGCGACGGACAACCGGGTGATTTCTAGCCATGCTTGAGGATACTACTTAGGAGTGTCGGGCGTGCGGGGTTTGCTATCGAGACGATCATGGACCGTCGCATAGACGATCAAGATAAGTCCGGCAATGATGATCGGCGTAGATAGCCATTGACCGATGGTTGAGCCCCACAGCAAAAACCCGCCATGACCTACGTAGGTGTCGGGCTGTCGAAAGAATTCGATAAAGGTCCGCGCCGCGCCATAACCAAGCAGGAATACGCCTGTGAGCAGGCCGGGGCGATGCCGGGCATCCGCGAAACGGACAAGTGCGAAGAGGATCACAAACAGCAGCAGACCTTCGAGGCCCGCCTCGTATAGCTGGCTCGGGTGGCGGCCGATCCCGCCGCCATCGGGAAAAACCATTGCCCAGGGCACGTCCGTAGCACGACCGTAAAGTTCGCCATTTATAAAGTTGGCCAGACGTCCCAGAAACAGTCCGATGGGGGCAGCTGCGGCGACAAGGTCCCCCAGTGATAGAATCCGAACCTCGTGTTTTCGCGCATATAGAATGACTGCCGCTATGACACCAATCAGCCCACCATGGAATGACATTCCGCCGTTCCAAACGGCTAGAATCTGGAGCGGATTTGCGAGGAAATAGTCCGGCTGGTAGAAGCTGACGAACCCTAGGCGACCGCCGGCTATTACGCCTACGATGGCCCAGCTAAAAAAGTCGCCGACCTGTTGCGATGTCATCGTATTGGGCGAGCGGCGCAGCAGGGTGATGATGTAGCCCCAACCCGCAAGCAACCCCGTTATGAAAGCGAGCGCGTACCAACGTACTATTACTGGGCCGATCTCAATAGCGACCGGGTTGAATTCGGGGAAGGGAATAGGACCGGACATTTAGCGTCTAGACATAGGGGTCGTTGGTTTCGAGGAACTCGCGTACATAGCTTTGCACTCCGTCCTCGAGCGACGTGAAGGGCCGATCGTATCCGGCGGCGCGCAGTCGATCTATTCGTGCCTCTGTGAAGTATTGGTATTGGTTGCGTACCGTGCCGGGCATGTCGATATATTCGATGTTAGGGGGTTCCCCAATTGCCGTGAAGATTGTCGCGGCTATTTCGTCGAACGAGCGAGCTGCACCGGTGCCTAGGTTGAAGATGCCGCTGGCGCTAGGATTTTTGGCTAGCCAGAGCATTACCGAGACGGTGTCCCGGACATGTACGAAGTCACGCAACTGGCCGCCATTGACGTAGTCTGGGTTGTGGGATTTGAACAGGCGCGCGCTGCCAGTCTCGCGAATCTGTTTCCAGAATTGTGGTACGACGCTGCCTTGGCCGCCCTTGTGATATTCGTTCGGGCCGTAGACGTTGAAGAAGCGCAGTCCTGCCCAATGCGGCGGTTTATGGCCGGCGCCGGCCATATGCAGAGCCGCGCGGTCGAAAAGTAGCTTTGACCAGCCATAGAGGTTGAGCGGCCGCAGCCGCGCTTGTGCGGTCGTGTTGTTAGCGTCGTCGAAGCTCTGCTCGCCGCTACCATAAGTGGCTGCAGAAGATGCATATATGAATGGCACATGGTGCTCCGTGCACCAATCCCAAAGGCGTACGCTCAGTAGGTAGTTGTTGCGCATGACCTGGTCGACGTTCCGCTCAATAGTGGACGAGATGGCGCCCATGTGAAAAACGGCCTCGGGCGCTGTGTTCATGGTGAGCCATGGCAGCAGGTTGTCCGGCGCAATCACCTTTAACTGCCCGCGCTTGGCGATGTTGCGTGCCAACGCCTCCTCTGCAAAGTCGCAGACCACCGGTGTGTCACCGCGCTCGGCGAGAGCCGCTACGAGATTTGAACCGATGAAACCGGACCCGCCGGTCACAAGATACATGCGAAACTCCATTCCTTTTTGTGGCTTTATAGGATGAGGTGTATCGGTGCGGCAATGTAGCAGCCTTGTTAGCGCATGGACTAAGGGCGTAATGTTGCTCTACCTAACTGGGAGTATGCGGCATGCAGACGCGAAGCCGATTGTTGGATGATATGGCCCGTCTGGCTAATGGTACCGCTGGTGTCGCCAGTGGATTGCGCGAAGAAATCGAGGCGCTGTTGCAGCAACGCCTAGAGCGTATTCTCTCCGACATGGAGCTAGTCCGGCGCTCAGATTTCGAGATCGTCGAGAAGGTTGCTATCCGAGCGCGCGAGGAGCAGGAGCTACTCGAGAGGCGCGTCGCCGCGCTCGAGAAGGCACTCGCCGCACGCAAGCGTAAGCAGTCTTCGGCGAAAACGGCTGCCGGCCGGACAGGAAAGACATCCGACAAGTCCTGACGGGCTTCACAGGCAACGTTTATGTCGGGTTCAGGAGCGTACAGGCAGCTTCCATGAGAAGCATGGGTTTCCCGGAATGTCCACAGGGGCTGCAGTTGCGGTGCAGCGCGCGTTCGTGACACTCTACCCTCTGTAGTGTGTTAGATTGCAAAATGTACAATATTTTGTTGTCTTAACTATATATTGTGGTTGTGGGGCGGTCGCGTTTAAGGCGCATTCAGGAGGTCTTTCCTTAATGGGTAATTTGTCCCAAAGCGTCATCGATCAGACGATGCACCCCCTCGACCTGGTCGAGGAGATGGTTGCGATGCGTGACTGGGCGCAGGAGCGGCCACGGCGTGACGAATTGTTGGCGGAAATCGGCGGGCGCTGGTGTGACTATCATGCAGTGTTTAACTGGATCGACGAGATTGGTGCGTTGCAGCTTACCTTTGCATTTGATATGCGGACGCCTAACGAGCGACGCGAAGCCTTGCATGAGCTTCTCGCCGTTCTGAACGAGCGGCTCGGCATAGGCCATTTTGATGTTGGTTCTCAAGACGGGCTGCCGGCGTATCGTCATGCCCTTTTGTTGCGGGGTGGGTCTGTTTCGGCTGAGCAGATTGAGGATATGGTTGACATTGCGCTATATGAACTGGACCGATTTTACCCGGCCTTCCAATATGTAGTGTGGGGAAAGCAGTCAGCGCATGCGGCCGTCAGCTCAATTATGTTCGACACTATCGGTGAGGCCTGATCGGGAAACGTTCCGGGCCGTTTGCGTGGGCTTCCAACTGCAAAAATCATAGGCGAAACGCCATGACAAAATCCGAACAGATACTGCTCGTTGGCTGTGGCAAAATGGGCGGTGCCCTGATAGAGGGCTGGATCGGTCGCGGGGTGATGCCGTCGGCAATTTTTGTCATCGATCCGATGCAACCCGACGTGCCAACCGGAGTTTCAATCCGGGACGGCTTCGAGGCTATCCCTTCCGCATTTGAGCCGACGGTGGTGGTGCTGGCAGTGAAACCACAGGTGATGGATAAGGTTCTCGTGCCCTATGCGGACGTTGTGCGTTCCGAGACGGTTTTCCTGTCAATCGCAGCCGGTCGCACCATCGCATCATTCGAGGCGATTCTTGGTGGGGATGCCAGGATTGTACGTGCCATGCCCAACACGCCCGCAGCGGTCGGTCGCGGGATAACTGTCCTCGCTGGCAATGCCAATGTGTCGGGCGCGCAGCGCGAAGCCTGCGAGTCCCTGATGGCTGCGGTAGGCAAAGTGGCGTGGATCGATGATGAGCGGCTGATCGATGCGGTAACGGGTGTGTCGGGTAGCGGTCCCGCATATGTGTTTCATTTGGTCGAAGCAATGGCGGCTGCCGGTGTCACCGCCGGTCTTGCGCCTGCGCTCGCCATGCAGCTCGCGCGGGAGACCGTCGTAGGTGGAGGCGAGTTGCTCGGCCGAAGTGCGGAGCCGGCAGCGGCCCTGCGCGAGAATGTGACTAGCCCGGGTGGCACTACCGCCGCGGCGCTCGAGGTCCTCATGTCGGAGGACGGGCTGACGGAGCTCATGACCCGGGCGATCCTGCGTGCGACAGAGCGTTCGCGAGAACTTGCCGGATAGGTGGCTCGGGCATGAGTTGTTTGCCGTAGCAGATCTGTAGGTTCATGCCGGAGATGCTTGTACTCGGATTTTCCAAGGCAGACGTACGGTGGTCCTGCTCAACTTTGATCATCATATGCTGAACGGTGAACGCCTGTTTTGGCCCGGTCAGATGGGAATCCGTATCATTACCCGCAGCCCGCCTGCCAGCGCCTTGCCCAGGCTGATTTCGCCGCCATGTCCGTGGACGATGTCCTGGGCGATCGAAAGGCCGAGGCCAGTACCGCCTGTTTCCACGTTGCGGGATTCATCGAGGCGGAAGAAGGGGCGGAATACTTCTTCGCGCATGTCTACGGGGATACCGGGACCGTCATCGTCCACGATGATCTCTAGGACACTGCCGTTCCGACGCATTGTTAGCTCTATCTTCGTTGCATGCCGGGCTGCATTTTCTGCCAAGTTGGTCAGGCAACGCCGGATGGCGGCTCGAGCCAGCGGAAGCTCCACCGGCTCAAAAATCTTGAGCTGGATATCAGTGCCATTCCGGCGCGCGTTATGCACGACTTCCTCAAGCAGGGCGCCAGCATTCACCATCTGTCGTTCCTCGGTGCCCTCTCCGCGTGCGAAGTTCAGATAGCCCTCGATCATGCTCTCCATCGCGGCGACGTCGGAGTTGAGTTCGTCTATTTCTGCGTTGCTGTTTAGCATCGCTAGCTGCAGCTTCATGCGCGTCAGCGGTGTGCGTAGGTCGTGACTCACGCCGGCCAGCATGTCGGTGCGTTGTTGAATCTGGCGTTCCAGGCGGTTACGCATTGCCATGAAGGCACTAGCTGCTTGGCGCACCTCGGTCGCTCCGGAAGGCTTAAAGTCGGGCGTATCACGACCCTTGCCGAAATTCTCTGCCGCAGTGGCGAGTCGGCGGATCGGGCTAACTTGGTTTCGCATGAACAGGGTAGCTACGCTGAACAGGATTAGTGATGTCCCGACCATCCAGAAGATGAAGATCTTCGTGGTCGAACTGATCAAGCGTTCCTCGTTTGCTGAGACTTTGAGGACGCCCGTTGGCAGCTGAACGTCGATTAGAACGCGGTCGCGCTCACGGCTGGTATTGATCACAAAGGGTTGCTGAACGATTTCGCTAAGTGCTCGGGACAATGTGACCTCGAGGTTTCCCGATGGTTTGAATTGTGTATGTGCCAGTATGGCGCCTTGCTCATAGGTAAAGATCAGGTCGAGGGTGCGCCGCGCGAGTGCAAACAGTTCAGCCTGACCACCGCCGCCATCGGCCTCGTTGATTAGTTCTTGTACCATAGAGATGTCGCCCGCGAGCGCTGTTGCGCGGTGGCGGCTAACGTTCGACCAGTGTCGATCATAGAAGATTACCCCGCTCACGACCTGCAGCAGAACTAGCGGAACCACGATGATCAAGAGGGACCGCGCTAGCAGGCCGCGGGGCAGGGCTTGCTTGAGTGTCAGCCGCAAGAGGCGCGGTATATGGACGAACGTTTCTAGTCGAGCCATAGGACGTAACCTTGCCCCCGGATGGTCTGCAGGTATCGCGGGGTCCGTGGGTCAGGTTCGATCTTACGTCGGAGCCGTGTGACCTGCACGTCGACGGCGCGAGCACTGCCAGTGATACCGGTGCGTTCCCGCAGCATATCGCGGTTGACGGGTTCGCCCGCGCTGCCAGCCAGAACATCGAGTAGCCGGGCCTCGGCGGCTGTCAGTAGTACCACACCGTCCGGGCCGGTAAGTATTTGTCGCTGGGCGTCATAACTCTGCGGGCCAAACCGCAGCGCGGCCTTGTCGCGCTGAACCGTACGGGCGCGGCGCAGGACTGAGCGGATGCGCGCGACTAGTTCCCGTGGCTCGAACGGCTTGGTGAGATAGTCGTCTGCTCCACGTTCCAGCCCGTCGATCCGATTTTCGGGTTCGGCCATGGCTGTGAGCATGAGTATCGGCACCGTGTTGCTTTCGCGCAGGTCCCTGGTGAGTTCTAGCCCGCTCTCGCCGGGCATCATTACGTCCAGCACGAGTAGGTCAAACTGGAAGCCCTCTAGCTTTGCGCGCGCTTGGGCCGCACTGTCCGCTACCGTAACGCGGAACCCGCTCTCCATCAGAAATTTCTGCAGCAGGTCCCGGAGTCGACGGTCGTCGTCGACTACGAGGATATGCGGGCTGTCTTCCATAGTGCTCGATCTTATCGCCGTTCCGTCCGCGCCCGTGTCTACAGGCGGTGGCGGGTTGTGGGACGCACCCGGGCGCGATCCTCGGGGTTAATGATGCTGGTCAGCACGCGACGGAACCCCTCGACAGCCTCCTCTCCTGCTTCGCAGTATGCGCGGATAAACCGATCCATTTGGGTTGAGGTGAGGGCATGCTCTAGGGCTTTACCTTTGTTCGATAGCGTCAGTTGCTTCCGGCGCCGGTCCGAGGGGTCCGGACGCTGGCCGATGAACCCATCATTGATGAGCTTACCGAGGACCCGCGAAAGGCTCTGTTTTGTGATTCGCAGGATGTTAAGAAGCTCGGTCACGGTGATTCCGGGGTTACAACCGACGAAGTAGATGACCCGATGATGGGCTCGTCCAAGAGCGTATTTCTCAAGGATTGCATCTGGTTCACCAGTGAAATCCCGGTAGGCATAAAACATAAGCTCGATACCTTGGCGCAGGTCCTCCTCGCGCAGCAGCCAGGTCGCCAACCGGTCGCCCCACTCCAGGATCTTCCCGCCGGGCACCAGTGGCCGCTGGTTGTCGCGGGCCACGCAGGCGCCGAGCACCAGCGCGGAGAAC
>PBMH01000046.1 GCA_002722515.1 Alphaproteobacteria bacterium
GCCTGTAAGCCGGGTTCTGTATGGCTTCCGCCCGAAGACGGAAACGTGGCAGCCATTCCTCTGGGCCACGCCTTGCGGCGCACCTCAAGCAACCTACCCGGATGACTGGCCTGGAACTGGCCGGCTTGCGCCGCGTCATCCCTATTCGGTTTTGCTCCCGGTGGGGTTTACCCTGCCGTCCCTGTCGCCAGGGACGCGGTGCGCTCTTACCGCACCCTTTCACCCTTACCCCCCCTAAGGCGGGCGGTTTGCTTTCTGTGGCACTTTCCCTGGGGTCGCCCCCGCCGGCCGTTAACCGGCACCGTACTTCCGTGGAGCCCGGACTTTCCTCACACGGACGGGTTTCCCCATTGTCCGCGCGCAGCCATCCGACCGCCTGACGACTGCAATGCTTAGGCCGAACTGCAGGATGCCGCAACCAAGCTGTTAACCTGTGCAACCCGCATTTTTGTTTCTTCATCGAGTTCGCCGTCGAAGCAGGCCGAGCGAAAGCGACGCTGGAATGCGGAGACGACCGTCCTGATCGCCTGCCGTTTCGTGTCATAGCCAATCTCCGACAAGGCCACCAGCGGCGCATCGTTAAGCAGGGCGGCGGGCTCAACTGGCGTACTGAATTCAGGCCATAGGCCGACACCCGCCTCACCGAGCCGCGCCCAAGGGAAACGTTCGCCGGGGTCTATTTTACGGTCGGTTGCTATATCCGAATGGGCAACTACGTTGTGGGCAGGGATCGGATGGCGGGTAAAAATGTCCTGAGCCAACCCAATGAGTGACTCAATCTGGGCTTCGGGGAAGTCCCGGTAACCATAGTCGTGGCCCGGGTTCGATAGCTCGACGCCGATCGAACGGGAGTTGATATCCCGACAGCCGCGCCAGTAGCCGACACCTGCATGCCAAGCGCGGTCTTTCTCCGAAACCATGCGCCAGGTAGTACCATCTTCGCCAAGCAGATAGTGGGCACTCACTTGGGAGGCTGGATCGCAAAGCCAGTCGCGGGCGCGGATTGTAGGCATCATTCCGGTATAGTGGATCACCAGCATATCGATCTTAGGCGCCTTTCCCTCTTCGGACTTGCGCGGTCCATAGTTTGGTGAAGTTACGTTGGTGATCATCGTGCCACCTTCAGCCTTTCGCGTCGCGCCTCGAGATCGAGCCAGCGGTTCTCGGCCGATACGATTGCGCCCTCGACTTCTGCGAGTCTCTCGGCCGCCGTTCCATAGGCCGACGCGTCACGGGCGAACAGACCTGTGTCGGCCAGTGCCTTTTCGAGTTCCACTTTGGCATTCTCAAGTGCCTTGATCCGTTCGGGCAGTACACCGAGCTCATACTCTTCCTTAAAGGAGAGTTTACTTTCTTCGTTGGATGTTTTCTGCGGGGTCTTTGAGGGGTGGGACGATTTTGTGCTCTTCTCATGCGTTTTTGTAGACCTCGTCTCACCTTGCTTGCGCTGGCGCAGATAGTCGGAATAGCCGCCGGGATACTCGTTCACATACCCACCGCCCTCTACGGCAATGGTCGAGTTAACGACCCGGTCTAAGAAGTCACGGTCATGGCTCACGAGCAAGACCGTCCCCTCATAGTTGTCGAGCACCTCGAGAAGAACATCGAGCGTGTCGGCATCTAGGTCGTTGGTCGGCTCGTCGAGGACCAGCAGGTTGGACGGCTGGGAGAGAATCTTAGCGAGCAGCATCCGGTTGCGTTCGCCGCCCGAAAGGGTGGCGATGGGTGCACGGGCCTGCTTTTCGTCGAACAGGAAATCTCGCAGATAAGACACGACATGGCGCTGGCGACCGCGCACGTTTATGGAATCACCCCCCTGGGGCGCGAGTGCCTGCCAAAGCGTGTCGCTGGGGTTGAGCTGGTCGCGAGCCTGATCGAAGAAGGCAAGAGAAAGATTTTTGGCCCGGCGCAGTCGACCGGAATCCTTTTCAAGTTCGCCGATCAGAAGTTTCAGCAGACTAGTCTTACCAGCGCCGTTGGGGCCTACGAGGCCGATTCGATCTCCTCGTAGGATACGGGTTGAGAAATTGTTGATGATCACTTCATCGCCGAAGGCCTTGCAGAGGTTTTCGCACTCGACCACGAGCCGGCTGCTGATCGGTCCGGCATCTGCCTCAAGCTGGACCAAGTCCTGCCCGATGAGTAACGCCTTGCGCTGGGCACGCATCTGCTGGAGACGTGTCAGCCGCCCCTGATTGCGACGTCGGCGCGCGGTTACGCCCCGCTCGAGCCATCGAGCCTCGGCTTTGAGCTTTTGGTCAAGCCTCTGAGCCTCTCGAACTTCAGCGTCTGCGACCTGCTCCGTCCAGTCCTCGAAGGTGCCATAACCGGCAGCGTTATGCCGCAGGGCACCGCGGTGCAGCCAGAAAGTGTTAGTGGTCACCGCCTCGAGGAAGGCACGGTCATGACTGATAGTGATAAGTGTCTTCTTTCTTTCTACGAGTTCATGCTCTAGCCATTCGATGGTTGGCAGATCGAGATGATTGGTCGGCTCGTCTAGCAGCAGCACGTCAGGATCACCCAAGAGTGCGCCTGCCAAGGCAACCCTGCGGAACTCACCGCCGGACAGAGAGTCGACGTTTCGCGTGCCATCGACGTCCATGCGCGACAGCGCCGCGTTGACAGCATGGCGCGGGGGGGCCTCTGAGTTCATGGCCAGTTCGGCGCTCATCTTGGCAACGAAAGCTGCGACCGTCATGCCACCAGTCAGCGGGATGTCCTGCGGAAGATAACCGACGGTTAGGCCCGGCTGTAAATACAGATCACCCTCGTCGGGCTCAAGCAAACCGGCCAGTAGTTTCATGATAGTCGATTTTCCGGTACCGTTGCGCCCGACTAAGCACGCACGCATGCCTGGCGTGATGGACAGCTCCGCACCTGTGAACAGTGGTGTTCCGCCGAAACCAACGGCAGCATTTCTCAGCGCAATCACAGGAGGGTCGACAGCCATAGGTCTTCGTCTTGGTTAATTAATACCGCGCGCGGCACAAATCTTGTCGTACGAGGCGTTTACTGTCGCCAGCTTTTCATTGGCGACCTCGACAAACTCCTCCGGCATGCCTTGGGCAATCAGCGTGTCGGGGTGGTTTTCGCGCACCAGCTTGCGGTAAGCGGACTTGATGGCGTCGTCGTCGGTGTCATGGCCAACGCCCAGGACGGTATAGGGGTCGCTCGCGTCGGGGCCCATATTCTCCTCGCGAATGCGCGCGAAGATGGCGTCGGTGAAGCCGAAGATAGCCGAGACCTTCTGCAGATAGATGAGTTCATCGTCATGCACTTCGCCGTCGGCCTTGGCGATGATGAACAAGCAGTTAAGAAGTTCCTCGAGCACGGCCGGATTGTCGCGAAACATACCAGCGACCTGCCTGGCATAGGGCTCGTAGCCGGCCGGCGACTTCCGGGCCATGTTAAAGACCCTAGCGACGTTCGAGGATTCCTCCGGTGCCACCTTGAAAACGCGGCGAAACGCGCGGATCTCATCTGGGGTAACGACGCCGTCTGCCTTCGCGAGTTTCGCGCCCAGTGCGATGACGGCGATGGTGAAGCCTACCTGTTTGGTGGGGTCGCCGTCGGCGACCTCCGTCGACGCACTTCGGTGCGAGTCGTAAATATGCCCTGCAACTCCGCCGAGCAGCGCGCCCAGCGGGCCGCCCACGGCGAACCCAGCCGCACCGCCCAGAACTTTGCCCCAGATGCTCATAAGATACGTTTAACCCAAAAGCCCGCGCCGGAGAAATGGCGAGAGCGAACGATGATCCAGAACTCCCCGACACACCTTTGACTTTCGCCGCGTTACAAACCAGTCTGCCGGCGAATATCGGGGATTTTTCATGGCGGGCGATGAACCCATTCTAACAGCTGATCGCTGGCACTTCTGGATCGACCGGGGCGGTACGTTTACCGATATCGTCGGGCGGGCGCCGGACGGGGCTCTACGTACCCACAAGCTGTTGTCGGACAACCCTGAGCATTATGCCGACGCAGCGGTGCAGGGAATTCGCGACCTACTCAAGCTGTCGGCAGGCGATGTCATTCCCCCGAATCAGATTGGCGTCGTGAAGATGGGTACCACCGTTGCCACCAATGCGCTGCTAGAGCGTAAGGGCGACCGCACTGCCCTAGCGATTACGCGAGGCTTCCGCGATGCGCTGCGAATTGGCTACCAGGCCCGCCCGCGCCTGTTCGACCGGCACATCATCCTTCCCGAGCAACTGTACGAGCACGTAGTCGAGATCGAAGAGCGGATAAACGCAAGAAACGAGGTTCTGGTACCGTTCGACACCGCGTCGGCGCGGGACGGCCTGCAGGCTGCCTATGACGACGGTATCCGGGCGGTGGCGATCACATTCATGCATGGTTATCGTGCCCCTGATCACGAAAGGGCCTGTGCCAAAATTGCCCGGGAAATAGGCTTCACTCAGATCTCTGTCAGCCACGAAACGAGCCCACTGATCAAGCTGGTGGGACGCGGCGACACAACCGTGGTAGATGCCTATCTTTCACCAATATTGCGCCGCTATGTGGACCGGATCGCCAACGAGCTAGGCGACGTGAAATTAATGTTCATGCAGTCGAACGGTGGGCTCACCGGTGCACATATGTTCCAGGGCAAGGACGCGATTTTGTCTGGTCCTGCGGGCGGTGTGGTAGGTGCGGTCCAGGTCAGCGAGGCTGCCGGCTTTGACGCCATGATCGGCTTTGACATGGGTGGCACCTCTACTGATGTGACCCACTATAACGGCGAGCTGGAGCGTACTTTCGAGACCCTGGTAGCCGGCGTTCGGATGCGTGCGCCAATGATGCAGATTCACACTGTCGCAGCCGGTGGCGGCTCAATCTGTTCGTTCGACGGGGCCCGCTACCGGGTCGGGCCCGAGAGCGCTGGCGCAGACCCTGGACCCACCAGCTACGGCAAGGGCGGCCCGCTGACCGTGACCGACTGCAACGTGATGCTCGGCAAGTTGCAACCGGAATACTTTCCGTCGGTCTTCGGGACCAACCAGGAATCGCCGCTAGATACGGGGGCCGTGCACGCCAAGTTTGCGGCCCTGACCGAGGATATCTGTACCGCTACCGGCGACACGCGGAGCCCAGTTGAGGTGGCTGAGGGATTTTTGAGGATCGCGGTTGAGAATATGGCGAACGCCATCAAAAAGATTTCGGTCCAGCGTGGCTACGACGTGACCCGCTATACACTTTGTGCGTTCGGTGGCGCGGCGGGCCAGCATGCCTGCCTAGTGGCCGACGCGCTGGGCATGACACGGGTGCTGGTGCACCCGTTCGCTGGAGTGCTGTCGGCCTATGGGATGGGGCTTGCTGACATCCGTGCCCTGCGCGAGCAGTCCGTCGAGGCGCCGCTGGGCGACGTTGTCGATGAAAATATCGCTGGTATCCTCGATAGGCTTTCGGCCGACGCGCACAAAGAGGTTGCAGACCAAGGCATCGACGACGCGCGGATCACGGTCCGACGACGCCTGCATCTGCGCTATGAGGGGACAGACACCTCGCTTGAGGTGGACTTCGGAGGCGCGGCGGACATGGTCGGTGCCTTCGCCGAGACCCATCGCCGGCGCTACGGCTTCACCATGCCGCAGAAGGCGCTGATCGTTGAGACGGCGGCGGTCGAGGCGGTCGGCGCATCAGACCAAAGTGCGGTGGTGCGGCCGACCGCCTATAAGGCGAGCAAAACTAAGGCGGTCGGGCAGGTGATGGCGCATATGGGCGGCACCGCTCACGACACCTCTGTGTTTGAACGCGACACGCTAGCCCCGGGCGTCGCGATCGACGGACCGGCGATAATCAGCGAAGCGGTGGCGACTACAATCGTCGAGCCGGGTTGGCGCGCCGTGATGACAGCGCGCGGGGACCTAGTGATAGAACGTGTGGTGGAAGCGACCCGGACTGTGGCGATCGGCACCGACGTGGACCCCGTTATGCTCGAGGTCTTCAACAACCTTTATATGTCCATAGCCGAGCAGATGGGTGTGACCCTCCAGAACACGGCCTACTCTGTGAACATTAAGGAGCGGCTCGACTTCTCCTGCGCGATCTTCGCGCCCGATGGGAACCTGGTGGCCAACGCGCCCCACATGCCGGTGCATCTGGGTTCCATGTCCGAGAGTGTCCGCGTGGTGATCCGAGAGAATGCGTCGCGGATGGCGCCTGGCGATGTATACATGCTCAACGCACCCTACAATGGCGGCACCCATCTGCCCGACGTGACCGTGATCACGCCCGTGTTCGACGATGCTGGTACCGAGATTCTGTTCTATGTTGGCAGCCGAGGTCATCATGCCGATATCGGAGGAATCTCGCCGGGTTCCATGCCGCCGGACTCGCGTAGCATCGACGAAGAGGGCGTGTTGATTGATAACTTCAAGGCAGTTGACGCAGGCACGTTCTGCGAGGATGCGATCCGCACTCTGCTAGGCTCTGGTGTCCATCCAGCGCGTAATCCGGACCAGAATGTAGCTGACCTGAAGGCTCAGATCGCCGCTAACGAGAAGGGAGTGGCGGAGCTCCGTCGCATGGGCGACCAGTTCGGGTTGAAGACGTTACATGCCTATATGGGCCATGTGCAGGACAATGCCGAGGAATCTGTGCGCCGCGTACTAGATGTTATGCGGGACGGGAAATTTTGCTACCCGCTGGACAATGGTGCGGAGATCCGTGTTGCAATCTCGATCGACCAGGCGACACGTAGTGCAAAGGTCGACTTTACCGGCACGAGCCCCCAGCTCGACAGCAACTTCAACGCGCCGACTGCGATCGCACGGGCGGCTGTGCTGTATGTGTTTCGTACTCTAGTGGATGACGAGATTCCGATGAATGAAGGCTGTCTAAAGCCGATCGAGATAATCATCCCGAAACACTCCTTGCTAGCGCCCGAATACCCGGCTGCCGTGGTGGCGGGCAATGTGGAGACGAGCCAAGCCCTGACCGACAGCCTGTTTGGTGCTCTGGGTGTAATGGCGGCGGCCCAAGGAACCATGAACAACTTCACTTTCGGCAATGCCACCTATCAGTATTATGAAACGATCTGCGGCGGTTCGGGTGCGGGCCCGGATTTTGATGGTACGTCGGCCGTCCACACACACATGACCAACTCGAGGCTTACAGATCCGGAGATCCTTGAGTGGCGGTTCCCGGTGCTACTGGAGAGCTTTGAGATCCGCACTGGATCGGGCGGAAACGGCGCCCATAGTGGCGGGGATGGCGTCCGCCGACTTATTCGGTTCCTAGAGGATATGGAAGTGATGATCCTCGCCAACCATCGTAAAATCCCACCCTACGGCTTGGCGGGTGGTGCGGATGGAGCACTCGGCCGCAACTGGTTGGAGAGGGTGGACGGATCGCGGGTCGAAATGTCGGGAACGGACCGGGTGCAGGCCGGTGCGGGTGACGTTTTTGTGGTCGAGACGCCCGGTGGCGGTGGCTATGGTGTGGCGTAAGCTCCGGTGCAGTGGCAGCCCGCGTTCCACCGAAACGACTTCGGGTGTCTGAAATTTTTGTATTCAGTTTGCTGATGCGTACCGGACTCGATCGGGTTAGGGGGTCGAATAGGTCGCCTTTGTAGGCCCGTTTTGCTGTGAATCCGCCGAAAACATGATATAAATAGGTTAATACTGATCATGCTTAATTTTGTCGTAGGCAGGCGCGTCTAATAGCTCCAACTTGCGAGATTTGAGAACGATGCCAGTTTGGAATATATGGAAGATGAACCGCAGTATAGGGGTCGGCCTGATCGCCGTCGTGGTATTGGGCGCCTGTTCGTCCAACGATGAGTCGGGGTATCTTGAGCGACCAGTCGAGGAACTCTATAACGAGGCTGTAAATCAGGTCGACGCCGAGGAGTTTGCCGAGGCAGCGAATACGTTCCTCGAGGTGGAACGCCAGCACCCCTATTCGATCTGGGCTACGAAGGCGCAGCTCATGTCGGCCTTTAGCTATTACTCCGACGGCCAGTACGACGACGCTATCCTAGCGGCCGACAGGTTCATCAAGCTACATCCGGGTAACAGGGACATCGCGTACGCGTACTACCTGAGGGCAATCAGCTATTATGAGCAGATCACCGATGTAGGGCGCGACCAACGCACTACAGAACTCGCAGAGCAATCGCTAAACGATGTCGTTCGGCGGTTTCCTGATTCCCACTATGCAGGGGACGCGCGCCTAAAGATTGACCTCACCCGCGACCATCTCGCAGGTAAAGAGATGGAAATCGGCCGCTACTATCACAGGCGAGAAAATTACCTGGCGGCAATCAATCGGTACCGCACCGTAATCAAGGATTTTCAGACCACAACACATGTGCCCGAGGCGCTGCACCGGCTTTCGGAAGCCTATGCCGCAATGGGAATCGAGCCCGAAGCACGTTCCAACGCCGCCGTACTCGGACACAACTTTCCAGGCAGCAACTGGTATATCGACAGCTACGAGCTCGTCGAAGGCAAGGCCATCCAAGACTTGGATGGCGACGGCAAACCCGATCCGGTCGAGGACAAGGGGTTCTTCAGCCGTATCTGGCCGTTCTAGCCCGAAATGCTGCGGCACCTGTCGATCCGGGACATCGTCCTGATCGATAGGGCTGATCTGTCTTTTGGTCCGGGCCTAAGCACTCTGACCGGCGAGACCGGCGCAGGAAAATCTATTCTGCTGGATGCATTCGGTCTCGCGCTAGGAGCACGCTCACATGCAGGCCTGGTCCGTCGAGGCGCGGAAAAGGCATCGATCACTGCTATTTTCGATGTGAACACCACACCGCCCCTAAAGAAACTCTTGGATAAGCATGAGATCAGTATCAATCGCGACGAAGAACTGATCCTTCGCCGAATTGTCGGCATCGAGGGCCGTAGCGGCGCCTTCCTAAACGACCAGCCGATCAGTATAGGCCTGTTACGCCAGATTGGTGATGCCCTTGTCGAGATTCACGGCCAGTTCGAACGGTTTTCGCTGGCCGAGCCAGCGAACCAGCGGAGGGCGCTCGACGCATTCGCCGGGATCGGGGACGACCGTTCCATCGTCGCAAAGCACTTCCGCACATGGCATGAGGCAATGGCCCGTCTGAACGACGCGCAGGAAGTGATGTCCATGTCCGCAGAGAAAGCAGATGGACTTCGTGCTGCGCTTAAGGAGCTAGACCTTCTTGATCCTCAGTCGGGTGAAGAAGCCACTCTCTCATCACGGCGCCAGATCTTGCAGAACGCAGGACGCCTTGCGGAGACGCTGAACGCCGCGACGGAGTCGCTGATGGGCGAGGATGGTGCCGAGAACATGCTGCAACGTGCCACAGGCCGCCTAGTTAGAGACGACGAGATTTCTGGCGGACGCCTTGGGCCGATTATCGCGGCGATAGACAAGAGCAGTGCCGAACTCGCCGAAGCGATTCAGGAACTCAACTCGGTCGCACATGCGCTGGATGCCGACACGGGCGAAATCGAGTTAGTCGAAGAAAGACTGTTCGCTATCCTTGCCGCTGCCCGCCGACATCAAGTCGGGGCCGACGAACTGCCTGCGTTTCGGGAGAGCCTCTCCTCTCGGCTTGCCACGATTGATGGGTACGACGACAATCTGAGCGCGCTCACCAAGGATGTTGAGGCCGCACGCCGCGCGTATTGCGTAGCAGCCGAGGAACTCTCCCAAGCACGTCAGAAGGCGGCTAAAGAACTCGACGCAAAGATCACCAGAGAGTTTGAACCACTGAAATTGGATAATGCGCGTCTAGTTACAAACGTCAGACCTCTCGACGAGGGGGACTGGACTGAACTCGGAATCGATGCTGTTAGCTTCTATGTCTCCACCAATCCCGGTGCAGAGCCTGGTCCGCTGGGACGAATCGCCTCAGGCGGTGAACTCTCCCGATTTATGCTGGCTCTCAAGGTCGTACTCGCCGGCACCTCGGGTGCCCGCACCATCGTCTTCGACGAGGTCGACACAGGTATTGGTGGTGCCACTGCCAAAGCGGTCGGAGAACGTCTTGCAAAATTGGCCGATGCCGGTGGCAAACAGCAAATTCTCGTGGTCACTCACAGCCCACAGGTGGCTGCGTCGGCAGAAGAACATCTACGCGTCGAGAAGCGAACCAATGGCAAGGCCGGCGAAAAAACGGTTACCACAAACGTCGTGAGGCTCGACGCTGCGGAACGGCGCGAGGAAATTGCGCGCATGCTCTCGGGTGCTGACATCACTGATGAGGCCCGCGCGGCAGCAGATAAACTCATGGACCGCGATCGCATAGCTTCCGACGTAACGGCCTGAAAACCTTATGACCTCGCCACAACGCTAACGTACCTGAATCGCCCAACGAGCTTAATTTGAACTAGATGAACGACGTTACACCACCCAAAGAGCTCTCGGCACAGGATGCCGCTGCCCAACATGCGCGGCTCGCCGAGGATATTCGTATGCACAATGCGGCTTATCACCAGAATGACGCGCCGCTTTTGTCCGACGCCGCGTACGACGCAATGTTCCGACGTCTGCTGGCAATTGAAGCTGCGCATCCGGACCTAGCGCAAGCAGAAAGCCCCAGCCAGGCTGTGGGAGCACCGCCGGCCCAAGGCTTTACAAAGGTCCAACACACCATCCCGATGCTGTCACTAGGCAACGCTTTCAGCCCAGACGATGTAGACGAGTTCTTAACCCGAATCCGGCGTTTCCTAAACCTACAGGACGGCGACCCGCTTGAGATCGTTGCAGAGCCTAAGATCGATGGCCTCTCTGTATCATTGCGCTATGAGAACGGGTCTTTTGTGCGCGGCGCCACCCGCGGTGACGGCAACGAGGGCGAGGATATAACGGCCAACCTGCAGACGATCGCCGATATCCCTGACATGCTGAAGGACGCTGCACCGCGTATCGTCGAGGTCCGTGGCGAGGTCTATCTGCCGCGCTCCGCCTTCCGCTCTCTTAACGAGGAGCAAGAAGCGGCCGGCGCCAGGGTCTTCGCCAATCCGCGAAACGCAGCAGCAGGCAGCCTGCGGCAGCACGACGCGGGTGTCACAGCCAGTCGCCCATTGCGAATGTTCGCCTATGCGTGGGGCGAAGTGAGTGAGGATGTAGCCGAAAACCAGCGGGAGTTTCTTGAGCAGCTAGATGCCTGGGGCTTTCAGACCAACCCTCTTTCGCGTGCCTGCAGCGGGCTAGACGAGATCATTGGGAATTACACAACTATCTCCGCAAAACGCCCGGAACTCGACTATGATATCGACGGCATCGTCTACAAGGTAGACCGACTGGACTTCCAGCGACGCCTCGGATTTGTCAGCCGCGCCCCGCGATGGGCCATCGCCCACAAATTCCCCGCAGAACAGGCAACGACGATCCTGCGGGACATCGAGATACAGGTCGGACGTACGGGTTCCCTTACTCCCGTGGCGCGCCTGGAACCGGTGACGGTCGGTGGCGTTGTTATCTCGAACGCGACGCTCCATAACGAAGACGAGATTGCACGAAAGGATTTGCGTCGGGGTGACACAGTCGTGATCCAACGTGCCGGCGACGTCATTCCACAGGTGGTCCGAGCCCTGCTCGAGAAACGCCCGAAGGACTCGAAGACTTACGTTTTTCCCGAGACCTGTCCGGTCTGTCAGTCCGAAGCTGTGCGCGACAAGGAGGAAGCTGTTCGCCGTTGTACCGGCGGCCTCATTTGTCCCGCGCAGGTGGTGGAACGGCTAAAACACTTCGTGTCCCGCGACGCATTCGATATTGAGGGGCTGGGAGAAAAGAACGTTACGGCCCTGCATGCAGACATGCTCCTGAGCGGGCCCGCAGACATCTTTCGGCTCCAAAATCATAGGGCCTCGCTTATCGAACGCGAGGGATGGGGCGAACAATCCGTCGAGAACCTCCTCGAAGCCATCGAGAAACACCGCACGGTGCCGCTAGAACGTTTCATCTACGCCCTAGGTATCCGACAGGTCGGGCAGGCTACGGCGCGCCTTTTAGCGCGCACCTATGGCAACCTCGCAGATTGGCGCGCAGCGATGAATGCGGCGCACGACACCAAAAGCGATGCTCTTGAGGAGCTCTTGAACATCGATGGGATCGGCGAATCCGTCGCCAATGACCTCCTCGCTTTCGTGCATGAGGACCACAACCGCCAGACGCTCGACGATTTGGATGACCTGCTCGACATCCAGCCCTTCGTGCAACCCAAAAGCGATTCTAATCTAGCCGGCAAGACGGTCGTCTTTACCGGAAAGTTGGAGAAAATGACGCGCTCGGAGGCCAAGGCGCAGGCCGAAGCGCTGGGCGCGAAGGTTTCGGGGTCTGTTTCGAACAAAACTGACCTAGTGGTAGCCGGACTGGGTGCGGCCGCCAAGGCCAGAAAGGCGACCGAACTGGGTATCAGGACTGTCGACGAAGACATCTGGATCAAGATGATATCAGGCTAGATCCGCACCTCGTCGCACCGAGCCATGCACCTAGGTGTCAACTATTGCCGGCGCCCTGTGTGTTGCGCGTACGTTTACATTAGGCGTAGCCTGAAATTAGGCATGCTTAATTCAAATATAGTTTTGCCCCTAAAACGGTGCGGTTGCTTCCATAAGCCAATCGCGAACAGCCCCGTCGAGCAAAGGTCCAATCTCGACCGCTACTCGCGCGTGATATGCATCCATCCAGGCACGTTCCTCTGGCGTCAGCAACGTCAGATCGATGAGATTTCGGTCGATAGGGGCTAGGGTCAGCGTCTCGAAATCTAGCATCTTACGATCACCACCCGGAACGTCAGCGAGCACGCGCACCGCGACCAGATTCTCGATCCGGATGCCGTAGGCACCTTCCTTGTAGTAACCGGGTTCGTTTGAAACGATCATGCCAGCCTGCAACGCTACTGACGAACCTGCTTTAGAAATCCGCTGTGGACCCTCGTGCACACAGAGATAGCTGCCAACACCGTGTCCCGTCCCATGGTCAAAGTCGAGACCGGCCCGCCATAGCGCCTGACGGGCAAGACCGTCGAGTTGCGCTCCGCTTGTCCCAACCGGGAAACATGCTTTAGCGAGCGCAATATGGCCTTTCAGAACACGGGTAAAACGGTCACGCATTTCCTCGGATGGCGCGCCGATCGCCACTGTTCGCGTTACATCGGTCGTTCCATCGAGATACTGGGCGCCAGAATCCACAAGATACAACTCACCGGGCACAAGTAATCGGTTTGTTTCCTCTGTAACCCGGTAATGCACGATCGCCCCATTCGGGCCCGTACCAGAGATGGTGGCGAAACTCTGCCCCCGGAAGTGCTCACCGTCCTCACGAAATACCGCCAGCTTCCTGGCAGCTGAGATTTCATCCACATCACCGCCCGATGCCTTTTCAGATAACCAGTGCAAGAACCGCGCAAGTGCTACCCCATCGCGCAGATGGGCCGCACGTGCACCGGCAAGCTCAGTCTCATTTTTAATGGCCTTGGGCAGGGTAACAGGATCGTTACCCCGCACGACCGCAACATCCGCTGCCTTCAGCCGGTCGAACACCCAAGCTGGGGCACTGTCTGGATCAACCAAGACACTCTTGCCGGCCAGTTCAACAAGAGATGTTGCGAACGCCTCCGGTTCGCAAACGGCGACACTTGTGCCGAGATGCTCTGTAAGACCGTCCGTCAACTTTTCTGGCGCAACAAACCAATCTACGGTGGTGTCGTCATGCAGAATAGCAAAACTCAGCACCAAAGGTGCGTACTCAACGTCCGCGCCACGAACGTTGAGCAGCCAAGCAATCGAGTCTGGCTGTGTCAGTATCGCAGCATCCAGTCCCTCTTCTCCTAATGCGGCGCCAAGGGCAAGCCGCTTCTCCGCGCTGGCGCAACCAGCGAAGCGTTCATCATGAGGTAGTACGGCTGACATCGGTGGTGCCGGCTGATCCACCCAGATCTCATCGACAGGATTTACCTCGACGAACACCAGTTCGGCACTCACAGATGCAACCGATCGACGCAAACGCTCGACACCGATCTGAGTGTGCAACCAGGGGTCGATCCCAAGCCGTTTTCCAACCGTGAGCGTGTCGGCTATCCAGCCCCCCACCGGTATCTCTACCGGATGATAAAACTCATATAGATCGCTGCTCACCTGATCGCGCACCTGCAATGTGTAGCGGCCATCAACGAAAATAGCCGCGCGCTCAGTCAGGACCACGGCCGTGCCAGCCGAGCCGGTAAAGCCGGTCAACCATGCGAGACGCTCCGCACTCGGCGGTAGGAACTCGTTCTGATGAGCGTCGGCATGGGGAACGATGAATCCATCGAGCCCCAGCTCCGCCATACGGCAGCGAAGGGACCTCAAACGTTGTTCGGAGAATCCTTCTCTCATATCGACGAAGCTACGCGAGGCCCCCGCATATGACAATTCCGCGGTACCGCGCTATTCTCTTCATTAAAAGCGCCAGCAAAAATCCCAGCCACAGGACGAGACATAATGACACGCGTCAATCCGCCGCCCGGCCCCAGCATTAGCATCGCCGACATGGAGGCACGTACGGCCCGCTTCAATACTCTAAAAGGCAGCGATCTTTGTTTTATGGACCAGCGCATTCCTGGCCATGAACGCGAGATGATCAACCTATGCGGTCTAGGGGTGACCGAGAACGAATCCGATCCAGATCTGGCCCCAAAACTAGGTAACGCCCATGGTTTCGCCCACGGTTTTGCCAAATGCGACCCAGGCTGCGGCGCGGCCCTACACTGGCACGAGACCGAAGAGATATTCATGCCGCTCGATGGCAAATGGTCAATCTATTGGCGCGACACCGAGGAAGAACGCGAGGTCATTCTCGAGGCCAACGATACGGTGTCGGTCCCAATCGGGATCTACCGCGGCTTTAAGAATGTTTCGGACAAGCCGGCGACCCTGCTTTTCATTGTTGGCGGCCCAGATACCGGAAAGGTACACTGGCATCCCTCGGTGATCGAGGCCGCCCGAGAGACCGGACTCTCGGTTGACGACAATGGCCTTCTAGTCGAAATCGAGTAGCTTGGCCGCACCGTGCAAGATTTAGGAGCCTTCGACTACGTAATCGTGGGTGCCGGATCAGCGGGCTGCGTTCTCGCTAACCGGCTGTCCGAAGATCCGAATGTATCTGTTCTGCTGCTTGAGGCAGGTGGCAAGGACAACTACTTCTGGATCAACATTCCGGTCGGCTACCTGTATTGCATGAACAATCCGCGCACTGACTGGATGTTCAATACCGAGGCGGAAGAAGGACTTAACGGTCGTGTGCTGGCCTATCCGCGGGGGCGGGTGCTTGGCGGCTGTTCCTCGATCAACGGAATGATCTACATGCGAGGGCAATCACGCGACTATGACCAGTGGCGTCAGCTTGGGAACTCCGGCTGGGCCTGGGAAGACGTGCTGCCCTACTTCCTCAAGTCAGAGGACCAGGCCGCGGTGCCTGCCGACGGGCTACACAATTCTGGCGGCGAGTGGCGGGTCGAGAATCAGCGTCTCTCCTGGGCTGTCCTCGACGCCTTCCAGGACGCTGCCGAGCAAACTGGCATCCCCAGAACCAACGATTTCAACCGTGGGGATAATTACGGCTGCGGATATTTTCACGTTAATCAACGCACGGGGACGCGCGTGAGCACCTCACGTGCCTTTCTAAAACCCGTACGCAACCGCGCGAATTTGACCGTCCTAACGCATGCCGAAGCTGGCCGAATTGAGTTCGAAGGGCGCCGTGTGATGAACCTTACGCTGCGCCGGAAGGGTTTCCCCGCCTCTGTGCGAATCAAGGGCGAGCTGATCCTCTCGGCAGGTTCCATCGGAAGCCCTCAAATCCTTGAGCTGTCCGGATTAGGCAACCCTGAAATTCTTGATAGCCACGGCATCAATACAATCCACGCATTACACGGTGTGGGCGAGAATTTGCAGGATCATCTCCAAGTCCGCTGTGCTTACAAGGTCGACGGGGTCGAAACACTTAACGAGCGGTCGAATAAGCTGTTTGGTAAGATCGGGATCGCGCTTGAATATTTTCTCAAGCGCTCTGGGCCGATGTCAATGGCACCATCCCAGCTGGGTGCCTTTGCCAAGTCCGATGCGGCACTCGAATTCCCTAACCTACAGTATCATGTGCAACCCCTGACACTTGAGAGGTTTGGAGAGCCCCTAGACTCCTTTCCGGCCTTCACCGCCAGCGTCTGTAACCTGCGGCCCGAGAGCCGCGGCTCGGTACACATTAAAAGTGGTAAGGTCGGCGACAAGCCCCTAATACGCCCCAACTATCTCTCGACCGAGGGCGACCGAAGGGTGGCTGTTGACGCCATCCGGTTAACTCGTAAAATTGTTTCCCAGCCAGCGATGGCAAAGTTCGCACCAGAAGAATTCCGACCCGGACCCGATATTAAGGGTGGGGCTGAACTAGCGAAAGCGGCTGGCAACATCGCCACCACGATCTTCCACCCCGTTGGCACCGCTAAAATGGGTGACGACCCCGACGCGGTCGTCGACGACCGCCTTCGTGTCCACGGCATTCAGGGACTTCGGGTCGTCGATGCCTCCATCATGCCAACCATCACTAGCGGGAACACGAACTCACCGGTCATAATGATCGCCGAAAAGGCTGCTGATATGATCCGTGAGGACCGCCGTAGCGTCGGGAATCGTCGGGCCTCCTAGCCCAAACGCAGTATCCGCTTAGCGACAGATCAGCGTAGACCACTCGTTGCAGTGGATCCGCGCCTTTACAAATATTCCTGACCGCCGATATGCAGCAATCACTTGGGGTTCTTGTGTACACAGAAGCCCCGAAAGAATGACGTGGGCCCCGGCCCTGCGCTGGGCAGCAATCGCGGGGGCCAGCCGTTCCAGTGGCCGCGCCAGAATATTGGCCAGCACCAGCCCGAAGGGGCCGTGACGCCGCACAGAAAATGCATCTAGGCCACGGCTAGCATAGATGTGCACAAACGCACCAACACCATTCAAACGAACATTTTCCCGCGCACGCGTAACGGCCACCGGATCGATGTCCGCCGCGATCACCCTTGTCCGCAGGGCTTTGGCCGCAGCAATTCCAAGTATCCCCGTTCCGCAGCCTAGATCGAGGACCGGCGCATAGCCACGGCCAGCACGGATCACTCGTTCCAGTGCCTCAAGGCAACCCCGTGTGGTGCCATGGTGACCAGTCCCGAATGCCGTCGCCGCATCAACACGAATGGGGATCGCACCCGCCGGAGTTGGGGCTAGATGATCGGAATCATGTATATGGAAACGACCGGCACGGACCGGGGCGAAGCTGGCCTGATTCTCGGCGACCCAGTCCACATCCGGCAACCACACCACATGCACGAGAGGTACCGGCACATCAGCGTGGTGTGCGGTATCGGCGAGCGCCGCTGCCAGGGCCGCCTCGTCAGGCACGTCCGAGCCGTAGCCGGTGATCCGAGTCTCGCCCGTGTCCTCGATGGGGAAAAGGCTGATGGCCTCGATGAAGACGTCGAGTGCGTCAACAAACGCGTCATGCACCGCGGTCGGCACGAACAGTTCGATCTTCCAAGCGGCGTTCCCGGTCACGAGGCCGCGTCAGCGGGCACGACGAAGCTATCGAGCACCTTCTTCTCGCCGGCCTTTTCAAAAGCAATGGCAAGCTTGTTTGCATCGATCCCGGTAATCCGCCCGTACCCGAACTTTTGATGGAAGACGCGTTCGCCGATGACAAAACCTTGGGGGGCAGCCCCAATGAGCGAGGTGTGCATGTCTCGTTTAGCCGCGCGCGGCTGCCCTATACCGTAGCCCAATGTCCGACCACGCCCGAAACCACCATCCAGGTTGTCCGCTCCTGAATAAACACCCGGCTCGCTGTCCACGTCCACGAACTTAGGCGGCAACTCGTCGACGAAGCGCGAGGGAATCGCCGACTGCCACTGGCCATGGACTCGGCGGTTAGCGGCAAACAGCACGGTCACATCGCGCTTCGCACGGGTGAGGCCGACATAGGCGAGCCGCCGCTCCTCCTCGAGCCCCGCTAGGCCATTTTCGTCCATGTTGCGCTGGTGGGGAAACAGCCCCTCCTCCCAACCTGGCAAGAAGACCGTGTCGAATTCGAGCCCCTTGGCCGAATGCAGCGTCATGATATTCACCAGATCAGCACCGGCCGCCTCAGTATTCTCCATCACCAAGGAGACATGTTCGAGGAACCCAGCAAGGTTCTCGAACTCCTCCATCGCGACGATGAGTTCCTTGAGATTTTCGAGTCGCCCGGGTGCCTCGGGTGCCTTATCGTTCATAAGCATTTCGGTGTAGCCGCTCTCGTCGAGCACCATTTCGGCAAGCTCCGAATGCGCTAGCGCGCTACCTCCATCACCCGCCAGCGCACGCCAGCGCTCGAAATTGGAGATTAAGCCACCGAGAGAACTACGAATGTTGGGACGAAACTCATCAGTGGTGACCAGTTCCGTCGCCGCGCGATACAGCGTCGATCCGGTAGCACGTGCTGCAACATGCAGCGCCTGGACAGTAGCGTCGCCGATCCCGCGCTTGGGGCGATTGATGATGCGCTCGAAGGCAAGATCGTCGTCCGGCTGGTGGATCACGCGCAGATAGGCGAGCGCGTCACGAAGCTCGAGGCGCTCATAGAAGCGCGGCCCGCCCACCACGCGATAGGGCAGCCCGAGAGTCAGGAACCGTTCCTCGAACTCGCGGGTCTGGAAACCGGCCCGCACGAGTATCGCGATGTCGTTCAGCGCCACGGGCCGTCCGTCCCGGCCGTTGCGCTGGACATCCTCGATCCGGTCCGAGACGGTCCGCGCTTCCTCCTCGCCATCCCATACGCCGCGAATGCGAACCTTCTCGCCGCCGTCCGCCTCCGTCCACAGCGTCTTGCCGAGCCGCCCCTCGTTGCGCGCGATAAGGCCCGACGCCGCCCCCAGGATCGGGCCCGTAGAACGGTAATTCTGCTCCAGGCGAACGATCTTCGCGCCGGGAAAGTCCTCCTCGAAGCGTAGGATGTTGCCGACCTCCGCCCCGCGCCAGCCATAGATGGACTGGTCGTCATCGCCCACGCAGCAGATATTCTGCGAGCCCTGTGCCAGCAGGCGCAGCCAGGGGTATTGGGCGACGTTCGTGTCCTGGTAC
>PBMH01000047.1 GCA_002722515.1 Alphaproteobacteria bacterium
ACAACGCACTTCAGGGGCGCAACCCGGCGGCGACCCGGCCTTGGCAGCATGTGCTCGACGTGCTTGCCGGCTATCTGTGTTATGCTGAAGCCCTTGTAAGTGACCGTATGGGCGAGCTGCCCAGCGCCCTCAACTTCGGACCTGACACGGAATCGGCACAGTCCGTCAGCTGGCTTCTGGACCATGTGATCAAAACGCTTCGCGCCGAAGGCCAAAAGGTCAAGGACTGGCAGCATACCCCCGAAGTTGGGCCGGCAGAGGCCCAGAACTTGGCACTCGACGCGTCACTGGCGGCAGAGCTACTCGGCTGGAAACCAATACTGTCACCGGCCAACGCCGCTGCATG
The DNA here is from genome assembly GCA_002722515.1 of Alphaproteobacteria bacterium. Lineage (GTDB taxonomy): Bacteria > Pseudomonadota > Alphaproteobacteria > UBA6615 > UBA6615 > UBA8079. The sequence continues at coordinate 347 of PBMH01000047.1, forward strand.
GACAGCGCGCTGGCATGCGAGCCTTTTTGGTAACACGTCCGCACGATACCTGGTGGAATCCCAAATCAACGCCTATCACGACCTAGCTGCGATATGACGAAGGACCGTGATGCTTCCCTAGACTGTCGGTTCTGTGGTGCACCCTTGACGGTGAGCTTCGCCAATCTTGGAAAGACCCCGCTTGCCAACAGCTATCTGGAACGGACCGATCAGGCAGACCCGCGATACCCACTGCATGCACGCGTGTGCGGTGCCTGCTTCCTTGTTCAGGTCGAGGATGTCGTCCCGGCCGAGGCCATCTTCTCCGAATATGCCTATTTCTCCTCATTTTCGACGAGCTGGGTTGCACATGCCGAGGCCTATGCAAAAATGGCGACCGCGCGGTTCGGGCTCGATGCCTCGAGCTGCGTGGTTGAGGTCGCCAGCAACGATGGCTATTTGTTGCAATATTTCGTGGCAGCCGGAATACCCGTCGTCGGAATTGAGCCGGCCGCCAATGTCGCCAAAGCCGCGAACGCCAAAGGTGTACCGACGCTGGATAAATTCTTCGGGCTCGCGCTTGCGACCGAACTTCGCAAGAAGGGTACAAGAGCCGACCTTCTCCTTGGGAACAACGTCCTCGCACATGTTCCCGACCTCAATGATTTCGTCGCCGGCCTCGCGCATCTCCTCGCCGATAACGGTACGCTTACGATGGAATTTCCGCATCTGGCACGACTCATCGAGGCAGCCCAGTTTGATACGATCTATCACGAGCATTTTTCTTACTTCTCGCTGTTAGTCGTCGAGAAGGTATTCGCGCGCCACGGGCTGCAGCTATTCGACGTCGAGGAGCTACCAACCCATGGCGGAAGCTTGCGGATTTTCGCGGCACGAAAAGGCTTTCAGCCTGTCAGTGCAGGGCTGATTAAGGTCCGGCGCGACGAGGCGTCCATGGGACTAGACCAGATCGAATCGTATACGGGCTTCCAGAGCCGAGCAGAGGCCATCCGCACCGGACTACTTAAATTCCTCGAGAGCTCCCGGCACAATGGCAAATCCGTCGCTGCATATGGTGCGGCCGCGAAGGGTAATACATTGCTGAATTTTAGTGGTGTGGACGGGAGGCAGATCGATTTTGTAGCTGATATTAGCGACCAGAAACAGGGTATGTTCCTGCCGGGCAGCCAGATACCCATCGTCACTCCTGATCACCTTCGCGACACGCGTCCAGACTATGTGCTGATATTACCGTGGAACCTGAAGTGCGAGATTACTGCCGCCCACAACTATATCGCGGAGTGGGGTGGGCGCTTCGTAGTCGCCATACCAGAGCTAACCATCCTGTAATGCTATTCCTGCCAACCAATATCTCGGGTGCCTTTGAAGTCCGGAGCGAGCCAATAGCGGACAATCGCGGCGACTTTGCGCGAAGCTTCTGTGTGGATGAGTTCAAAGACAACAATATCCAGTTCAGAGTTGTCCAAGCAAATATCTCCCGCAATCAAAGCCGCGGGACCCTGCGAGGCATGCATTACCAAGCCGAACCGGTCCCTGACCCGAAGTTCGTCCGGTGCATTCGCGGACGAGTGTTCGACGTCGTGATAGACCTACGTCTCGATTCTCCCAGCTTTCGCCGGTGGACCAGTATCGAGCTAGATGCAGAGAAACAGAATGCTATCTTCGTGCCGCCGGGTTGTGCGCACGGGTTCCTAACACGCGAAGATAATTGCGACGTCGAGTATTTAATGGGAGCCCCATATGTACAAAAACTGTCGCGCGGCGTGCGTTGGGACGACCCCGCATTCGCCATCTCATGGCCGTCGCGTCCAAACTTAATCTCCGATCGCGATGCGCTCTATCCCGATTTCGATTTTGGAGCCTAGTATGAGCAGTGCCGCATACAGTCTTTGGGGTCTGCGCGGTGCGCCGGCGCGCCGAAACAATTTTCCGGCTATACCATGATCAGAAACTGTACATATGTTTTTGGAGGCAACAGTTTTGCCGGACTGGATCCTGCCTTTACTGTCAGCGTGGAAATTTACTATTCGGTAGAACCGAACGTCGCGTTCCAAACCAATTGCAAGCCGTTCATAAAGCGGACCAGCAAAGTAAAAAATGGCTGATAACCGAACACCAGTAAAATTCCGATCCGCGTTAGTCACCGGCGCGACGGGATTTCTCGGCGGGTGGCTAGTACGACGTCTGAGTGACGCGGGCGTTTCTGTCACTGCAATCGTGCGGTCTACAAGTGATCCCATCCGGCTTGCGAACCTTCCCAACGCAACGAAAATCCACACGGTATCTAACGAAAGCGCGAGCTTGTACTGCGGAGTGGCCAGCGCAAAACCAGACGTGATTTTTCACCTCGCGGCAAGGTTCGCCAGCATGCACAACGCCAACGATATTGCCGGACTGATAACCGACAATGTGACCCTCACGGCACAGCTTTGTGAGGCCGCAATTGCCGCTAAATGCTCATCGCTCGTGGCGGCTGGCACCGGCTGGCAAAATGCCGGAAGTCCGGCTAACGACCCAACCCCTGCACCGAATACCCTCTACGCAGCGAGCAAACAGGCCGCCGACGATATCATCGACTATTACAGCGCAATGGCAGGGCTGAATGCGGTGACCCTAAAGATCTACGACAGCTACGGCCCTGAGGACCCACGCCGTAAATTCCTGGCAATCCTGCGCGAGGCAGCGATAAAAAACGAAGTGATCGATGCTAGCCCCGGCAATCAACGCCTGTATATGGTGCACGTCGACGACCTAGTCGACGGTTTCATCCACGCCGGTAATCTGCTCACAATAGGAGAACTTCGAGGACGCACCAGCCACACCCTGCCGTCGCCAACTGCAATGACGTTGCGCGAGATTGCCGAAATCTGGATGCGAGTGAACAGGCAGCAGGTAAACATCAACTGGGGTAGCAAGCCGCATCGCCCCGGAGAGGTCATGGTGCCCTGGGACGGGGTCCCCCTGCCGGGCTGGTCACCCCACACCAGCCTCAATACTGGGCTTCACGGCTGCTAGAGCGCCACCCTCGGCAGGTATAGGCCGGCGCCGAAATTAATAGTTTCATGCAGCAGATACACGCTAAACTAGAAAATGAAATCTCCGACACCGCGAGCGCCACGCCCGCTCACGATACTAAAGATTGTTATTTCATTAATTGAACCTCTTCCCGCAGTCTATTTCCCGCGGATTAAAAGCGTATTAACCGTGAACCGTTAGCCGTTCACGTCAATCACGGTGCGACCGCGCACCTCACCCTTTAGGATCGCCTTTGCCAACTCTGGTACGTCCGCTAGCGTTGCCAGATTGGTCATCGCATCCAGCTTGTCGAGCGGAAGATCTTCTGCGATCCGTCGCCAGATGTGCCTGCGGTTTTCAGCCGGCTGCATCACCGAATCAATGCCTAGGATATTTACGCCGCGCAGTAGAAACGGTAGCACGGTCGTCTCGAGCGTGTTGCCGCCGGCCAGCCCACACGACGCGACGGAACCTCCATATTTCATCTGCGCCAGCACCGCTGCGAGCGTCTTCCCTGCGACCACATCGATACAACCCGCCCAGCGCTCGCGCTCAAGCGGCCGGCTCTCGATCCCCGATAAACCAGCACGATCAAGAACTTCAGCCGCCCCAAGCTCCATTAGGTAATCAGTGAGCTCGCGCCGCCCCGACGAAGCCGCAACGGTGTAGCCACGCTTAGCCAGAATGGCGATAGCGACACTGCCGACACCCCCCGCACCGCCGGTCACGAGTACTTCGCCGTTTTCGGGTGCAAGACCGTGGGCTTCAAGCGCGTCGACACAGAGCATCGATGTGAAGCCAGCCGTTCCAACGGCCATTGCCTGGCGCGTATTCAGCGCATCGGGCAGCGCTACCAGCCAATCACCCTTAACCCGCACCTTCTGTGAAAGTCCGCCCCAATAAATTTCACCAACACGCCAGCCAGTCAGCACAACCTTATCACCGGGTACAAACATCGAATTATCGGACGCCTCGACGGTGCCTGCAAAATCAATACCCGGTACATGGGGAAACTCGCGCACGAGGCGCCCCACATTGCCGTTTATAACGAGACCGTCCTTAAAGTTTACAGTCGAGTATTCGACCGCAACCGTCACCTCACCTTCGGGCAGAGCATCGCTCGCCACATCGGTAATCGATGCGGACACCTCATCGTTTTCGTCCTGCTCAAGCAGGACGGCCTTGAACGTATCACTCATGACGTTCATTCCGGTTCGCAGGCGCTAACGCAGCGGCTCGAGGATCGAGACATAGCTAGAAACCGCAGAGCCACCCATGTTGAAGACCGCCCCGAGATTTGGACTGTCTAGCTGCAGGTCGCCTGCCGTGCCTGTGAGCTGCATAGACGCAATTGCGTGCATCGACAGTCCGGTCGCGCCTAGCGGATGTCCCTTCGCCTTCAGTCCGCCCGAGCGGTTAACCGGCAACTTGCCGTCGGCGTGCGTCCAGCCCTCCTTGATAGCCGTCTCGCCCTCTCCCTTCGCCGTGAGCCCCATAGCCTCGTAGGATAATAGTTCGGCTGAGGTGAAGCAGTCATGGACCTCGGCGAAGCCAAGATCCGCGACCGACACACCAGCCTCGGAGAACGCGCGGGCGAACGCTTCAGCGGGGCCTTCGAAATCGATCACGGTGCGTCGTGACATGGGCAGATAATCCTGCACATGCTGGGCAGCCCGAAAATACACGGCCTTGTCCATCTTGAGCGCGGTGTCAACGTCCGTCAGAACAATTGCCGCTGCACCATCGGAAACCAATGAGCAGTCCGTCCGCTTCAGCGGTCCGGCCACCACGGGATTCTTCTCCGAGACATTGCGACAGAACTCGTAACCGAGATCCTTTTGCAGTTGAGCATAGGGATTATCACAACCATTTTTGTGATTCTTCGCTGCAATCATCGCCAGCGCATCCGACTTATCGCCGTATTTCTGGAAATAGATATCGGTAATTTGGCCAAAGATTTCCGCGAAGCTCGATGCCGATTCCTCTCGCAGGTAGGAAGCCTTCGACAGGATGCCGCCAAGCACCTCTCCCGAGACCTCAGTCATCTTTTCGACACCAACCACCAGAACAACACGGCCCTTCTTTGCTGCAAGATGGTTTAGCCCTTGATAGATTGCCGCGGAGCCAGTTGCGCATGCATTCTCTACATGGGTCGAAGGCTTGAAGCGTAGATCCTCATGGGTCTGCAGAACCAAGGATGCTGGAAACTCCTGGCTCACAAAGCCGCCACCGAAAGTCCCGAGGTAGATCGCATCTACATCCCTCGGTTCGACGCCTGCATCGCGCATCGCGCCTGCCGCTACGCTAACTATCATATCTTCGATGTCGTCGTCTTCGCGTTTACCGAATTTCAGATGATCCCAGCCAACGATGCATGCGCTCATTTCTTTCTCTCCCTTGAATCAATGGGCGTTCGTAGACGCCAAACTTTTAGCTGCACTGCACAATATTTGATTAAATATAGGCCCACTGTAACTCGAAGTCAGCCAAAACGGCGAGCGCATACCCACACCTTAAGAAACACTTTAAATTGTTTAAAATTTTTTCCTGGAATTCTCCGACTGTACCTTAACCTAAAGACCTTAAGAGCCACTCATCGGGGACCCGATGCCTCCGCGGTGTCAGGCGCTGCAGCGAACGGTTTCGAGCGTCTCGCGAACGCTACCGCATTCCCGAATACCGAGAATGTGATGGGCGTGCCAGAGCGCATAGAAGAGCAGCACCCAGGTAGCAAACCCTTGACGTTTTCCACCCTTGGAGAATAACGCCTCCACAGCCCTCGGCTCACAAACCTCCAGGACACCAGGCTGAAGCGCAACCAGGGGCCCAATGACCGATGCTCTTGCGGCGATCCATTCGGCGACCGGAACACTAAAACCGCGTTTCTCCTTGAATGGGTTCGCCTCGGGCAGTGACCGGGCAAGCCATTTCCGCAAGATCCACTTGCCGAGCCCGTCCCGAACCTTGAGCCTGTCGGGCAGACGGAATGCGACCGCAGCAACCTCTGGATCCAGAAACGGTGTACGTCCTTCGATCCCGTGCGCCATCAGGCAACGGTCAAGCTTGATCAGCAAGTCATTCGGCAGCCAGTCAGCGCAATCCACCGCCTGCGCGGACTGCAGGCGACTATAGTCGCCTGCGTCGGCGGTCTGTTGCGCGGCAGCAATCCCGTCTCGCCAGCCCGCCGATTGGTGTCGCAACACCCCTAGGCCATCGAAAACGCCACGCATGCGCATGCTCCGGCCACCGCGCCACCACGGTCGCATGGCACTGCGGTAACGGCCATATCCAGCGAACATCTCGTCACCGCCTTCACCGGTAAGGACAACCTTGAGCCCTGCTGCCCTTACCGCCTCGGCCAAAAAGTAGGTTGGAATCATCGCATAATCGGCCGTCGGATCATCCATTGCTGCAGCGATTTTCGGAAGCTCACGCCAGAACATATCCGCATCGATCGACAGCTCAGTCATCTCGGCCCCTGCAATGCGCGCGACTTCTCGGGCATGGGCCCGCTCATCAGGAACGGAAGCACCAGAAAACCCGGCGGCAAAAGCCTGCACCGGCTTGTCGTTGAGATCGGCCATAAGTGCAAGCAGTGCGGAACTGTCGACACCGCCCGACAGGAACATGCCGTACGGCACGTCGGAACGTTGATGCACTTCAACACTGTCCCGCAGGGCGGTCTCAATTATCTCCAGTGCTTGCTCCTCCGACCAGTCGGCAACACCATCAGACGACAGAACCGAACGACGACGCCTGGCAACAACGCGGCCACCTCGGACCACAACAGATTCTCCAGGCAGGACACGCATGATTTTATCGAACACCGTCCCTGCGCCGGTCGTGAATTGCAACTGCAGAAGTTCTGCGCGCGCGGTTTCGTTGATAAGGGGCACGATCATGCCAGACTCGATCAGCGCCTGGGGCTCTGACGCAAAGACGAAGCCATAATCGGTCTGGGCGTAGTAGAGCGGTTTGATTCCGAACGGATCACGCGCCAGCACGAGTTGGCCCTCGATCGGATCATAAAGAGCGATGGCATACATACCGCGTAAATGGTCGACAAAATCTAAACCGTATTTTCGATATAGGTGCAGCGGCGGTTCGCAGTCGGATCGGGTCACAACCTCTTCACTGTCGAGCTGTCCATGCAGCTCAACATAGTTGTAGATTTCTCCATTCGCGACCAAGACAGCCCCACCCGACTCGTAAAGCGGCTGGTTCCCAGTCTCCAGGTCGATGATCGCCAGACGGGTCTGCCCGAGAGCCACGTTCCGCGCAGTGTAGGCACCGTCACCGTCGGGTCCACGGTGGCGCAGAGAATCCACGAGTCGCCTGAGCACATCCGCGTCTGCGGTCGCTTCATCTGCCCCCATGAAACCTGCTATTCCGCACATCGTCAGGAGATCCTTTCAAAAAATTTCTGATACTGCGTGACGACAGAAGCCTGGGTGTACCCATCCTCGAACCGTCGGCGCCCTTCACCCGCGAGCCGCGCGGCACTCGCCGGATCGGCTATAAAATCGCGAATGCCCTCGGTCAGGCTATTAACGTCGTCGACAGGAACGATGACGCCAGCCGCATTGTCACCAATCAGGCTGGCCGGACCCGCCGCAGCAGCAGCAACGACAGGTTTCTCAGCGGCCCATGCTTCCAGAACGATGTTCCCCAAGGGCTCGTGGCGAGACGAACACACGAAGATATCGCAGGCTTGCATAAGCGCATCGGGGTCATCGCGCCAGCCGAGAAAACGGACCCGGTCAGCTACCCCAAGTTCCGCCGCGAGCTTCGACAGGTTCGCTGCTTCCGGTCCCTCACCAGCAATCCAAAGCCAAACGTCGGAAAGATCAACCAGCGCGCGCAGAAGGATGTCGAACGCCTTGTTCTCATGCAGCCGCCCCATACCCAGCAATAGCGGCACGTCGAGTGGAGTATCGAAGCCGATCCGTGACGCCTTGGGTCGTGTTGGTGGATGAACGAAGTTTGGCAGGTAAACGACTCGGTCCCTGTCGAAACCCTGTTTAGCAATATGAGCCACAATGTCTTCAGTGTTGCCAATAAGGTAGTCGCAATGCCGGTAAAATTTTAGATCATAGTACCCGCCGAGCCGCGCGACCAACTTATAGCCATCGGGGCGTTCAGACTTTGGTGTCGCCCAGCTAGCACGGCTCATCCAGCTTAGAACAATATCCGGTTTGTAACGATCAATCTCACGCTGCAACGCCGGCCGAGTTCGAAAGTCCATCCTACCGCCGAAGGGTAGTTCCAGAGGATCGACACCGCCGCTACGCAATGCTCGGGCACGAACCGGATCCCGGCGGATAACGACCCTCTGATCCATATCTATATTCGCAAACGCGACAGCTAGGCGAACGAAGAAGGCCTCCGCACCACCAACCTCGGCACCGGCCATCGCTTGGAGTAATCGCACGATTAGTCATCCTCCAGATGTGCTTTGAGGTAGCTAAGGATCGGGTATAATCCGGCCATAAGCGCGATCAGAAATCCGTACTGACCCTCTCGATACCCGCGGCGCGATACATAGCATTTCCAGAAGCGAGAAAAGATCCGCCGCACATTTCGCCCGAAACTTCCAAGTTCGCCACTCTCGCGCAGATCGCGAGCGCGCGCACTCGTATATCGATCGAGGCGATGGATCATGTCCGAGATGTTGCGATCAACAAAGTGAAGCATCGGGACTTCGAGCCGACCTGGTTCACCTTTTAGCTCAAGCGCCGGATGAATGCGTTGGTCACCCCAGATCTTGGCTGGGCCGAGCACGGTGTTTTTAGCGAACAGGCGAACGGTCGCACTCACTCCCCAGGACGCTCCCCAGCCAAACTCGACCAAACGATCGCCGACATAGTTGTGATAGGGGATAAGAAAATACCCATAGGGCGCCACGGCAATCGCAGAACGGATATTCTCTGCCAATGCATCGGTTATCCGCTCATCCGCGTCAACCTCGAGGATCCAGTCACCGCTACAAATCTCGATTCCGCGATTTCGCCGCGCCCCCTCGATTTCCCAAGCACCTGCCTCAATCTTCGCACCATGGGCCTGCGCGACATCCTCGGACCGATCTGTGCAGCGGTCGAGAACCACTACGATTTCGTCCGCGAAGCGCAACGCTGTCAGACAGTCGCCGAGCTGATCCTCTTCGTTATGCGCCACCACCAGAGCAGATAGGCGCGGCGTTTGCATTCGCACACTCATTTTTTTTCTTCGCCCATCCGTTGCCACAAGGTCGTAGACGCCCTGACTACGTCGTCCACGGACAGGCTATCCATCAGCGTGTCCGTCGTCCGATGATCATAGCCCGTCCCGCCCACAAGCTCAGAAAATGGTTTCGTCGTCGTTACCCAGGTTGCCCGAGACCCCCAAGGGGCATAACGCTCCGGTCGGCTTGGTCCGAACAACCCGACGGTCGGCACACCCGCGGCAGCGGACATATGCATAAGTCCCGAGTCATTACCCACAAACAGCGATGATTGTGTCAGACAGGCCCCTATCGTCGGCAAGTCTTGGGTTCCGACCAAGTCAATTACACGGTCCGCGGGAAACGCCTTCAGCACAGGGGTCGCCGCCGCGCGTTCACTACCCGCACCTAGAACCGCGACCATGGCGCCTGGCAAGATGGCTTCCGCCGAGGTGTTACCCACCACGGTGAGCCGTCGGATAGCCTTAACAAATCGTTCCGCCGGCCAAATTTTCCCTTTCCAGTTCGCAGTTGGGGCAACGGCAACAACCGGCACATCCTTAGGCATTAATTTGGCAGCGGCCGCATGATGCTTCTCACCCATCCATAGATGCGGGATCAGCGGTGATTCCGACAGACCTAAAGTCCGCGAAAATGAGACAACCGCGTGCTCTTCCCGGCCCGAACTCGAAGGCGCGATAGCACGGCGGGTATTCCACACGGTCCACGGAATGGGCGAGCGTCGTAAATCCACCACGAGCGACCAGCGCTGCCCTACCACATCCCGCCAGAGTTTCAGCCAGTGGCCACCTCGCGGCTTCTTGTGCACCGGGATCAAGCGTTCCAGACCGGGCAACGCCTCAAACAGAGGGGCAGCCGGCGCTCCACAGGCGACTGTAAATCGCGCCTCGGGATAGTTGCGGCACAGAAAATTCAACAGACCGGACGAGAGAACGGCATCACCAATCCGGTTTGGACCGACATAGAGTATTCGCATGACGGTGAGGCTTATACGCGCGCACTCGGCAACACGCCAATTTCTTTGAAAAAAAGTATCGACGCATGGCTTGCCAGAACGGCACAACGAGCCAACTATTAAATGAACGACACCAGTATTAAATGAACGACACCAGCGGTTTCCGCGCCAACAAATTACAAAGGCCCTCGATGCCCAACTTTTACGTTCCATTGCCTCGAGACGTCATCGCACTCGACGGCATTGACGCTCAGAGCTTCCTGCAGGGGCTTGTCTCCCAAGACATGGAACAGGTTACGAAAACCAGATCAGTCTACACAGCTTTGCTGACACCACAGGGAAAGTTCCTGCACGATTTCTTCGTGATGAGATCGGGTGATCGCATGTGGCTAGACTGCGAGGCAAAACGCGGACCGGACTTGATTGAGAGATTGTCGGCGTTTCGTCTGCGTAGCGACGTGCAGTTTGAAATACTGCACAAGCATGCAGTGTGCGCAGTCATAGGACCGACTGCCAATTCAACTCTGGGCCTTACTACCACTGCTGGTGACACACGACCCGCAACCGAAATGCTCGCCTACACCGACCCGCGCAATCCCGCTATCGGGTGCCGTGTGGTGGGGCCAAACTCCACCATCAAGGCCTTGATGGCCGAATACGAAATCTCCGCAGGGGGTTTTGAGACGTACGACACCCTACGCATCTCTCTGGAAATACCTGATGGTTCCCGGGATATGGAGATCGAAAAATCCACGCTCCTGGAATCAAACTTCGCTGACCTGAATGGAATCGACTGGGAGAAGGGCTGCTACATGGGCCAAGAGTTGACGGCCCGCACCAAGTATCGCGGCCTCGTCAAACGACGCCTGTGCGCTTTCCAAGCTACTGATGACCGCCAGACCGTTGGCGAACCAGTATATAAGGCCGACCATAAGGTCGGGGAAATTCGATCTCGCAGCAGAGATCATCTGCTTGTGTCGATCAAGATCGACGCCCTTGAATCCGGAATGGAAAGCCTTATCGCAGCTGGTCAACCATTAATACACCTCCAGAACACAAGCGGATTACAAGCTACCCCATGAGAAGCTGCCTAAACTGTAAGCTGACTCAGTAGGCCCCGCGCTCATCCGCACAAGGGCGCGCGAAGATCATAGGCAGCTACCTCCATGTGCAGTTCATTGAACGCTAACAAACTCGATGAGACCACCAAACGGATAGCGTCTCTACCAAATAGCCAAAACAAAAAACTGAAAACAAAGAAAGCCGAGTTGGTACTACCCATTTGGTCCGTTAGTCTCCTGACTCGACGCTTGCCTGGGCCGCGGCGAGGCGGGCGATCGGCACCCGATATGGCGAGCAGGATACATAATCTAGGCCCGCACGGTCACAGAATTTAACCGACGCGGGATCACCACCATGCTCTCCACAGATTCCGAGCTTGATATCCCGCCGAGCCTTGCGCCCCCGGTCAGCAGCAATCGTAATTAGTTCACCCACACCATCGACGTCGATCGAAACGAACGGATCGACCTCGATGATCCCCTGATGCTCATAGTCGGTCAAAAAGCTCGACGCATCGTCCCGGCTGATTCCGAATGTTGTCTGAGTTAGATCGTTGGTTCCAAAGCTAAAGAACTCTGCTGATTCCGCAATCTCCCCCGCGCGCAGAGCTGCTCGCGGCAACTCGATCATCGTGCCAACCTGATACTCGATCCGCACTCCTGCCTCCCGGAAAACCGATTCGGCGACGTGGTCTATACGGTCCCTGAGAATATCGATTTCCTTACGTGTGGCAGCAAGCGGAATCATGATTTCCGGGAGAACCGTTTCGTCCGCATCCTTTGCGACGCTCACGGCGGCCTCGAAAATCGCGCGGGCCTGCATCTCATAAATTTCAGGATAAGTGATGCCCAACCGGCAACCGCGATGGCCCAACATCGGATTGGACTCGTGCAGCTGCATGGCCCGATCGGTCATTGCAGAAGAATCAGAACCAGCTGCACGCGCAACCTCCGCAACCTCCGCCTCTGATTTCGGCAGGAATTCGTGGAGCGGCGGATCGAGCAATCGGATAGTGACCGGTAGACCAGACATGATCGTGAACAACTCCACGAAGTCCTGTCGTTGAAACGGCAAAAGCTCGTCCAGTGCGGCGCAGCGACCGGTCAAATCCTCAGCCAAGATCATCCGACGCACTGCAACGATCCGCTCGGGATCGAAGAACATATGCTCGGTGCGGCACAGGCCAATCCCTTCTGCGCCGAAGTCACGCGCGGTGCGCGCGTCGACAGGTGTCTCCGCATTGGTCCGAATATCGAGGCGACGAATACCGTCAGCCCAAGTCATCAGCTTTGTAAAATCCCCCGACATCTCTGGTTCGATCGTCGCCACCTCACCGTCAATGATTTCTCCCGTCGCACCATCGATTGTAATTGGTTCGCCGACTTTCAGTATTCGGTTTCCGACCCGTACCTGGCCCTTGCCATAATCAACATTGATCTCGCCCGCACCGGCAACACATGGTCGCCCCATACCACGCGCAACAACTGCCGCGTGGCTGGTCATCCCGCCGCGGGTTGTCAGGATACCGCGCGCGGCATGCATGCCATGAATGTCTTCCGGGCTGGTCTCTATCCGCACCAGGATGACGTCTTCGCCCCTGCGAGCCATATCCTCGGCTAGGTCAGCGCTCAGAACAATCCGACCGGACGCAGCGCCCGGTGATGCGGGCAACCCCTTGCTTAAAATATTGCGCGGTGCATCCGGGTCTAAGCGCGGGTGTAACAGCTGATCTAACTGCCCAGCCTCGACCCGCAGGATGGCATCCGACTGGCTGATCAATCCCTCATCAACCATATCCACGGCAATGCGGATAGCCGCGGCCGCAGTCCTTTTTCCCGCTCGGGTCTGCAGCATGTAGAGCTTGTTGTTCTGCACTGTGAACTCTATATCCTGCATGTCCTTATAATGAAATTCTAGCCGGCTGCGTACCTCGGATAGTTGCTCGAAGACCTCGGGCATCACCTCTTCCATAGCCGGCAGATCAGAGCCGTTCCGTTCCTTGCCCGCGACAGTCAGATGCTGCGGTGTCCGAATTCCAGCCACCACATCCTCGCCCTGCGCATTAACTAAATACTCACCGTAAAAAATATTTTCTCCCGTCGATGGGTCACGGCTAAAGGCTACGCCAGTCGCGCAATCATCGCCCATGTTGCCGAACACCATTGCCTGTACATTCACCGCGGTACCCCACTCCGCGGGAATGTTCTGCAGACGCCGATAGGTAATCGCACGCTGATTCATCCACGAACCGAATACGGCACCTATCGCACCCCACAACTGCTCGTGCGGATCCTGAGGGAACGGCGCGTCAAGCTCACGTTCCACAATTTTCTTGTAATGAACTACGATGGATTTCCAGTCGTCCGCAGCTAGGTCGGTGTCAAGGACCAGACCGCTATCCATCTTGTGCTGCTCCAAGACCTCCTCGAACATGTAGTGATCGACCCCAAGAACGACGTCCGAATACATCTGGATGAAGCGGCGATAGCTGTCGAAAGCGAAACGCGCATCGCCCGATCTCGCGGCCAGTCCCGCTACAGTTTCGTCATTCAGGCCGAGGTTCAGAACAGTATCCATCATACCCGGCATTGACGCCCGTGCGCCGGACCGGACCGAGACGAGCAGCGGATTGTCCGAGTCGCCAAACACCGTGCCGACATCTATCTCGATCGCCTCCAACGCGGTCTTGACCTGACCGCGCAGCGCGTCCGGATACGTCTGATCATTGGCATAGTAGTAGTTGCACAGGTCGGTCGTAATGGTAAAACCAGGCGGCACAGGTAGTCCTAGACTGCTCATCTCCGCGAGATTGGCGCCCTTTCCACCGAGCAGGTTGCGCATACCAGCGCCGCCATCCGAGGCGCCTGCGGCGAAGCTGTAGACCCACTTAGGGGAATTTCCGTTCATGACCTTCCTGTCAGCCTTCAATTTTTGAGAAGTCAGCGACATCGTTCATTACCCCTTGGATGCGCGCGAGGAGACGTAATCGATTTCCCCTGATAGAGGGGTCGTCAGCATTAACTGTCACCTGTTCAAAAAATTCGTCGACCGGCTGGCGTAATTCAGCGAGCCCCTGCATAGCAGTCTCAAACAGCTCTACCGTAAGCGCCGTCGCAATTTCAGCCTCAGTGCGAGACAAAACCTTCCACAACACGGCCTCAACATCGTCGGTGCCGTCCAGACCCGGTTTATATTGGTCGCCGTTGTAGGCAACATCATCTTGCTTTTCTTCCGAGCGCAAAATATTCGACGCACGCCGATAAGCTACCAGAAGGTTGGTACCGTCGTCAGTGCCCAGAAACGCGTCCAGCGCATGAACTCGGGCGACGACCTCTACGAGGTCGCCCGCGGATTGGAGGCCAATGACGGCCTCGATATGGTCGTGGCGCACGCCGTGATCACGGAGATAGACCTTTAGCCTATCGGCAAAGAAAGACAACAGATCGGCGTCGATCGCCTCGTCCGTGCATTCGTGCAGCCTGCGCGCCTCGGCAAAAGCATCGCGCAGGCTGATGCGTAGGCCGTTCTCGAGTAAAATTCGGATCACACCAAGCGCGGCTCGGCGCAACGCGAATGGATCCTTAGAGCTGGTTGGCTTCTCGTCAGCCAACCAAAAGCCAACTAGTGTGTCGACTTTATCAGCAAGCGCGACGGCCATACTCATGGGCGCTGAGGGACAGACATCCGAAGGCCCTTGAGGAGCATAATGGTCTGCGATCGCATTGGCTACGTCCACAGGCTCGCCCTGAGCAACTGCATAATAGCGGCCGATAACACCCTGCAGATCTGGGAATTCTCCTACCATGCCGCTGACTAAGTCCGCCTTGGCGAGCCGGGCGGCACGAATAACCGATGCCGCGTCCACACCCGGAATAGCCGCTCCGAACCAGCCGGCCAGCCCTTCTATCCGCGCGACCTTGTCACCTACGCTGCCCAGCTTCGCATGGAACACGATCTCGCTTAGCGCGTCCTGCATCTCCGCAAGCGGCGTCTCCAAGTCATGGTCCCAAAAATACTTGGCATCGGACAGGCGCGCACGCAGAACACGCTCGTTACCCGCAATCACAGCCGCCGGATCATCGGCCTCGATGTTCGACACAAAAGCGAAGGACGAAGCGAGCTCACCCGCCCCGTCGGTCAGGCCGAAGTACTTCTGATGCTCTCGCATGGACGAGATCAATACTTCAGCCGGCAGGTCCATGAAGGACGGGTCGATCGCGCCGATCAGCACCCGCGGCCATTCCACTAAGCCCGCGACTTCGGCATACAACCCGTCGTCATCGGGAAACTGGAAGCCTCCGTCTGCACAGGCTAACGCCATCTGCTCGCGTATGACGTCTTCGCGCTGCTGCGAATCCGCAATGACGAATGCGTTGCGTAACTTGGTGTCATAGTCGGCGAGACCGCCAACCGCGAAGTTGTCCGGCGCATGAAACCTGTGCCCGACCGTCTGATCCGTAAAAGCGAGCACCCCGCCCCCGGTTTCGAGGCCACCCTCTAGCGGCACGCCATCGAATATGGCGAGCACCGCGTGCAGGGGCCGCACCCAACGGAACCTTGTGTCCGCCCAGCGCATCGACTTCGGCCATGGCAAGTCCGCCGCCAGCGCCACCACTATCTCTGAGAGCACATCGCGCGTTGGTCGGCCTGCCTCTTCCCAGACTGCCATGTAGAAGCTGCCTTTCTTATCGTCGCAGACTTTGCATTCCTCCAAGGAAACCCGGGTCGACCTGACAAAACCCTCAAGTGCCTCCTCCGGCGCATCTGTGCGCGGCCCCTTGCGCTCGACGGTGCGCGATGGCTGCATATCGGGCAAACTGTCGACGCAGATTGCAAGGCGCCTCGGGGTCGCACGCAGAGCGATCGGTCCATGTTTGAGATTATTTTCCATTAGCGCCGCCGTCAGCAGCCGCTCAAGCTCCATCGCCGCACGACGCTGCATACGCGCAGGGATTTCTTCGGACCGGAATTCGATAAGGAGCTCTGCCATCGCTATCAGCCATCCCCCTCGGCCTGGAGCCAAACCTGGCAACAGCCCTTCGCGAGATCGCGTACACGCAGTATGTAGGCCTGCCGCTCGGTGACCGAGATCACACCGCGCGCATCCAGAAGATTGAAGATGTGGCTCGCCTTGATGCACTGGTCATAGGCTGGCAAAGCGAGATTCTTATCGGTCAGAGATTGGCACTCCGCTTCGGCATCGGCGAAATGACGGAAAAGAATATCCGTGCTGGCATGCTCGAAATTATAGGCACTGAATTCCCGCTCGGGGCGCAGGAACACATCGCCATAGCGCGTGCCAGCGCCGTTGAAATCCAGTTCGTAGACATTCTCGACGCCCTGAACATACATCGCCAGGCGTTCCAGCCCATAAGTCAATTCGACCGCAACCGGGTCGCAGTCGAATCCACCAACCTGCTGAAAATAGGTGAACTGGCTAACCTCCATACCATCGCACCAGACCTCCCAGCCCAGCCCCCAAGCGCCAAGGGTCGGACTTTCCCAGTCATCCTCGACGAAACGAATATCATGGGACATGGGATCGATGCCCAGCGCTGCTAGGCTCTGCAGGTAGAGTTCCTGGCTGTCCTTCGGCGACGGCTTCAGGATAACCTGAAACTGGTAATAATGCTGGAGCCGGTTCGGATTCTCTCCATAACGCCCATCGGTCGGGCGGCGCGACGGCTGCACGAAGGCGGCACACCAAGGATCCGGGCCCAGTGCGCGCAGCGTCGTCGCCGGATGAAAGGTGCCTGCGCCGACCTCCATGTCATACGGCTGCAGAATCAAGCAGCCCCGCTCGGCCCAGAACCTCTGCAGGGCAAGGATCAGGTCTTGAAAGCTCAGCGGCGGCGGCGCAGAGCGAGCTACAACGGGTTGGTTAATCGGCTTCTTCCGGAGTGTTGCTCACGAGCCTTTCGGCGTGGGAAAAATAGAAGCGGTCCCAGCCCCGGTCAAGGCGCGGGACTGCCCCTCCTGTGTGCAATATACGTGGCAATCAGAAGCCCGATTTCGCGGATCGCAAATCCGCTCATCTGCCGGTTTCAGGCCGGGTCATCAGTCTTGCTTCGTCCTGTCGTTCCGCACCACGTATGTATCGGTTTCCTTGTCATATTCGGTTTCGAACGCCGCAGCCGCTGATTTGTCGCCAACCGGGGCCTGTTCACCTGCGCTGGTGAGCCGCCCAAATATTCGAAAACCGACGATTACAGCTCCAATAATCAGGGCTAGGATGAGAAGCTTCGTGAGCGAGAATCCGAACATACGGCAATTTTACAGTTACAGGGCGCAACCTCAACTATCTACTCCGCTACATTCATAGCATCCGCCGGCGGGTTGCCGCCATCGGCGCGTGCCGTATTACTCAATCAACAGCATCAGAGAATAATAGGGGCGCCCCGTCCTCGATCACTCGACGCGCTGCCGGCGTGTAACCGCCCCCCGTATCATGCAACACCAGCCCCGGGTAAAGGCTAGTAGGCGCACGAACTCCTACCCGTCCGGATATGATAACGCGCCGGGCCGACACGCCCGCACGCGGCCAAATCGGTTGGACCCGGATTTCTCCAGCCAGGGTGGAGAAGACCGCGAGCAGCTCATCTAGCCTATCGGCGCGATGCACGAATGTGATCCTCCCCTTGGGACGGCAGGACGCTGCCATGAAAGACAGCCACGCGTCGAGCGGCACGGACTCGATCATTGCCCGATGCCGACGCTCATCTAGTTCCCGCACGTCAGCCCGGCCGAGTGGCAAATAGGGCGGATTGGAGAACACATGGTCGAACGCACCGCGCAGACGTTGCGGCACACCGTCGGCAATATCGACGATCTCATCTACAATCCTGCCGTCAAACCCGTTGGCGGCCACGTTCGCGCGTAGGCCGCAGGTCATTTTCGAATCGCGATCGATACCAACCAACGAGGCATCTGCGACCCGAGATGCGAGACATAGCGTCGCACCGCCGGTCCCGCAGCCCACATCCAGCGCTCGCGCGCCAGGCTCTAGCACAACGGCTGCAGCCAGTAGAACAGCATCCACCGACACCCGAAACCCCGAAGCCGGTTGCCGCAGCACTACCCGGCCACCCAGCAGACTATCCGTCGTGTCCAAAGTCTCAGTGGTCACAGGAAAGTATTCATCTGTTCCTTGAAATCGAGGATTTCCGTGCCCACCAACAACGCTCGCACCACATCATAGTCTTCATCTAGTACCATCATACAATGATGGGTCACGGAAATACTGCCTTCAATGAACTTCGAATGGGTGCCGAACATGGCCGATTCGATCCTGGTATTTTTCAACAGTTTCATTGCCAGTGATAGGCAACATGATCGTTCGTCCTCAGAAACTTCCACAAGCCCCACTCCACCAGACAACGGAAATTGATTGGTGTGTTACTTGACGACCCATTCAAACATCATATGCTCGGCTTTCGCCAATTGCGCAGACGTTTCGTACCCGCGCATAACTGTTCCGGCTAACAATTTCGGGAGAATCTCTTGGCCGTTGTTGCCCGACTGGGGGGGGGTCAATCGAAAGACCCTAAAAACGCGCTCGAAGACCTGCACGATCTCTGCGCTGCGGATATGGCACGTGTCAACCAGCTGATTGTCGACAACATGCAATCAGATGTGCCGCTAATTCCCGAGCTCGCAGGCCATCTGGTGTCAGCCGGCGGGAAACGCCTACGCCCACTCCTAACCTTGGCCAGTGCCCAGCTATGCGGCTATGACGGAGACAAGCATATAGGCCTCGCTGCCGCAGTTGAGTTCATCCACACCGCCACCCTGCTGCATGACGATGTGGTCGACGAGTCAGATTTACGGCGTGGGCGTGACACAGCAAACGCTGTATGGGGAAACCAGGCTAGCGTCCTAGTCGGCGACTTCTTATTCAGCCGATCCTTCCGCCTCATGGTCGAAAGCGAATCCCTCAAGGTCCTCGATATTCTCGCCAGCGCAAGCGCAATCATCGCCGAGGGCGAGGTCGCACAGCTGACCACCGCCAACGACACCGCGACAACCGAAGAAAATTACCTCTATGTTATCCGCTCCAAGACCGCGGCCCTATTCGCTGCCGCCTGCCAAGTCGGTGCCCAAATAGCCGGACGCAACGCAGACGATGAAGACGCACTCGAGCAATATGGAGCAAATCTCGGTATCGCTTTCCAGTTGGTCGATGACTATCTGGACTATTCCGCAACCAATAAGGCCTTCGGCAAGGGCGTTGGTGATGATTTTCGCGAAGGCAAGATTACTCTACCGATCGTCTTGGCAATGCGACGGGGCGACGATGACGAGCATGCATTCTGGCGCCGTACGCTCGAGGACATGGACCAGAAGGACGGCGATTTAGAGCATGCAGTCACGGTACTCAAAACCCATGATGCGCTCTCCGACACGCTGATCCGCGCCCGCGGCTATGCGGACACCGCTCGCGCCGCGCTGGCAGAACTGCCGGACAACACATACCGGACGGCACTTGAGAATATCGTCGATTTCTGCGTCGAGCGTGCTTATTAGGCCAGTGCAGCCTGGCGCTGCGGTAGGGTCAAGAACCCGAGCAAAACATGAAAAAAGCGGTGTCGATTCACACCAAGCGTTCCCACATGGGCCTGGTCGGGAAGCACGATCATCTGCTTATCGTCGGACTTCAGTTTGCTGAAGAACGCGACTAGGTCTTCCTCGGTTGCTATCCCGTCGTGTTCCCCACGTAGAATCAGAACAGGACAAGAAATCCGTTCGGGGTCAACCAATGGCAGGTTCGCGCACATATCGAGATAGGTACCCGTCGGCATTGTCTTGCCATATTGCAGCTCGGCATCGGCGAAAGCATCAGCCACTCCAGCCTCAACTAACCCGGGACGGTCGCGATTGAAGATCGAGTGGAAGAAGGCGCGATCAACAGCGCGGGTCGCGTGATTTCGAAAATAATCGAGATTCTCAGACCTCTTTGCCAGAGTAGGTGAGCCCTCACCAGTCCAAACAAAGGCGTCGAGTGTCAGGGACCGGACATGTTCGTGGTGATTCATGGCGAACAGGCCGACCCGTAGGGCGCCCGACGAGCTACCAAAAAAATGGAACGTCGACTGGCCGGTCTTGTCCACAACTATGGGTGTCGCGGCGGCCAGGTCTTCGGCCCCACTAGCGATATCGGAATTACTGTTAGTCCGATCCGAACATCCGTAATTTTCATGATCCATCGTCCAAACATCGAAACCGCGTGCGACGAACCAATCCATCATCGAATAGCCCGACTTTCCGGGCACATCGAGATCAAACCCAGTACGCGCGCAGAGCGAAGAGCCGTGTACCAAGAACAGGACCGGTGCATTCGCGACCTCGACCGGGCGCTTACGGAACACAAACAGCTGCACATCACCTTTCCGGACCCAATATTCTTCCTTCAAAGCTCCCACTCGGGCAGTCGCATCTTCGGCCATCATCAGTCTCGGTTAGCTAGAGATAAGGGGAGAACAATCTTGCCATACCGTCGCGTAGCCGC
Source organism: Alphaproteobacteria bacterium (assembly GCA_002722515.1). Classification (GTDB taxonomy): domain Bacteria; phylum Pseudomonadota; class Alphaproteobacteria; order UBA6615; family UBA6615; genus UBA8079. The sequence goes on from PBMH01000047.1 coordinate 21,104, forward strand.
ACAGCGAGAGGCCGGCGTTTTAGCTCATCCACCGTTAACTCTCGTGCGCGTCGGCACTCATCATCGAATTCCTCTGATAGCTCATTGAGCAGGGCCACGCTGCGGCATTCAACGTTCAGCTCGAAGTTCAGCCTTAGACTGCGCGGATCCCAGTTCGACGAACCTATCAACGCCCATTCTTCATCCACAAGAAACAGCTTGGCATGGTTAAACGGTGCCGGGCCCAACAAAACGCGGCAACCGTCCGTCAGCAACTCGTCAAGGCGCGCGCGCACAGCCCAGTCGACGAAACGCAGGTTGCTACGTTCGGGAATCACTATATCGACCGCCACACCTTTGATTGAGGCAATCCGAAGCGCGGAGTGAAGAATTTCGTCGGGCAGGAAATACGGGGTTAGGATTGAGACCCTTTTGCGCGCCTCAAGAATTGCCGCATGAAGGATCCAACGCGTACGATCAATCGGCTCATGCGGACCGGTGGGGATTGCCCGTGCAATCACATCACCACGCGATGCAAGTTCGGGGAACCAGCGTGGTCCTTGGAGATTTTCACCAGCAGTGAAATTCCAATCGTCGGCGAACGCATCCGACAATTGTCCTACTAACGGTCCGTCAATCCGAAAATGAAGATCACGCACCGCACGGTTTGGGTTATCTGCAACTCGGTTGTTATGCGAGATGTTGATACCGCCGGTGAACCCCACAATACCATCGACGACCATTACTTTCCGGTGACTACGCAAGTTCAGATAGGGCATCCGCCAGGGTAGAAAAGAGTGCATGTAACGCGCGAACGGAATTCCGGCATCACGCAGTGCGCCCGCGATTGTCGGGAGGGAATAAGCCTGCCCTACCCCGTCAATAAGCACCCGCACCTCAACACCACGTACCTTCGCCCGGGATAACGCGTCGACGAAGGCCAAGCCGACAGTATCGCGCTTAAAAATATAGGTAGACAGCGCCACCGAACGGGTCGCCGCGTCAATAGCCGCAATCATTGCTGGATAGGTTGCATCGCCATTGCGCAGTAGCTCCACGCGGTTACCCGCGACGGCCGAATTTATCGCGAAACTGTCGATCAGGCGATCGAGCGGGGCCTCCGCACCCACACGCTGGTCAAGAACACCATCTCGGTGCATGCGCACAGTACTAGGCGCTCGGGTACGTGCGGCGCGGCGGCGAATGCGGTTGATTCCGAACAAGAGGTAGGTGATAGAGCCCATGACCGGTGACAGCAGGATCAGTCCAACCCAAGCGATCGCGGCGTTTTCATTGCGCTTGTAGAGGATAACAGTCGCCGCGAGGACAATCGCGACAGCAGCAACCACGATGATCGTGGCGAAGCGCCAATAGAACGCAAACAGTTCCGGCATCGATCCAACAGTTTTAGGTGTTCAGAGCTCAACTGTTCCGTAGAATAAACAGACTGACGACGACATGCGCAGGATTCAAGCTTGCTGTTCCCTGACCAACCAGACATTAGCTATGGCACGCACCGCAGCGCTTACCGATCTCGTCCGCAAAGTTATGCAAATCCATAAACTACGAGGGCGATAATGTCCTCAAGTAGTTCGCGCGGATGTTAGCGACGCGCGGGAAAATCGAGAAAATATTCGGGTTTCCTCTAAGTTGGGTCGGCTGGCCATTGCCCCCGACCCGCGCCGGTGCTTTGATCAGTCCATGAGTTTAGTCGACAGATACTTGGCGCTTTTCCAGCGCGGGTTCTACCCCCGCACGCACACGCCTGCCTTCGCACTCGAAGCCATGCGCAACGCGACCATCGGCGGCTGGATCATGGTCGCGATACATTTCCTGACCGGCGCAGTTATCCTGATTCACCTGTCAGGCGATCCACGCGTAACCAGCGGCGATTGGCTCATTCCGGCAACCATCCAGCTCTTCTTCGCTCTGATATATGGTGGGTTAGCAACGGCCAACTGGAAGGGCTCGCGCGTAGCAGCAGTCACGATCCTGATCTTCGTTCTGTTCGACATGTTCGTGGTTATGTCGCGCGTGGACGGATTCGACCTGCAGGCTATTATACAGTTCGTCCCTCTTTTGCTCGCCGTCGGCGGCGTACGTGGCGCGTTCGCCTATGCCCAATTCGTGAAGTCAGGAGAAGCCTAGCACCTAGTGGTGGTGAGGCTCAGGCTGTGCGCAATGCGAAAATTGCAGGCGCTGACCGCAACGATGTGCATCCCACGCCAGCCCCGAGTTTCTGGCCCGGCGCTATCGATTTACTAGCGCCCAACCCACTTCGCCTTGAGGTGCTCCGAAATCAGTTACTGCTCCGTCCAGAACATGCCGGTCGGCTTCACTTGGCTGCGGCGGGAAAGGCCCTGACCCCAATCCTCATAACGGCGACCGGCATATAGCCGGGCAATCGCAATCTTATTGCTTTGCCTTTCCAGTCGGCATTCACACACCCGAGTGCGTTTCTTCCGCGCCACGGACGGTACCCCGAACTTAATGCGTTGGCCGTAGATACTGGCGCGGCTCAAGCCGAGCAGTCGGGCAATCTCCAGATCGGTTCCCACGGCCCGCTGCCACTCCAGCATTTCATCATCAGATTGCGGCGGCCAACGCAGGTCAGGCAGATTGCAATGAAATTTCGACACGGAACATATCCCCTTGTTAAAACGCACTTCCGAAATAGAACAAAAGATGAACACTTTAAGTATTCCAACAGCTGATGCACACAGAAATTTAGATCCCGGTGCTGGGGTACCCTCTATGATTCATCAATATCGTTTCTGCACTGACATGCTCCTACCAATCCATCGAACACCTAGCACTCGGAGATGCACACAACGACGCCGCCTAGATACTGTGCGGCCTCAACCCGGCCGTTGAGAAAATTGGTGGTGCGCCGCAAGCTCGCGGTTGTTACACCGTCCAATCAAATCCGAGTGGTTGCCTGTCCTTGCGGGTTACAGAAACATCCATAAAGTAGACGCTTGCGTGTCCGTCGAAAGACCACTCCCATGGGGACCAAATAAAATACGATTCACCCAACGGCGACGCCGTCCTTTAGGCCTTCAACAGTCTCGGGATAGACAGTGTGATATCCTCGCACGTTTCGGAGTGGGGCCCAGTCCGGGAGGCAACGCCCCAGTAGAAACTCGCGAACGAGCCCAGCCCACAAGCCGAAACGGGCGCGATGTCAATCTACGAGGACGCTATAACCTTGGCCACGCCTGTCGTATGCTGCCAACCTGAGTTAAAGCCCGCTGGCACAGCGTCACGAAGGATCGCAGCCATGCCGAAGAAAGCCCCCATGAACAATTCCTGCCCGCACGATTCTCCACTTAATCGTGGCGCGGCAGACATCCGGCTCGAAATCGACCAGGCAGTCCGGACCGATACCGCGTCCCCCTCTGCATCGCCAAAAGCAGTGCACACGGCAAACGTTCGCCGCAAGTCACGAATTTCTAGATTGGGGGATTGACGCGATGGCGGACGAATTCGACTATATCATCGTCGGAACAGGATCCGCCGGGTCGATTCTCGCCAACCGGCTGTCCGCCGGCGACGCCACGGTCTGCGCGCTGGAAGCCGGCCCGCCCGATCGCAACCCGTGGATTCATATCCCGGCAGGCTTTACCCGAACCCTCACCAACCCGAAAGTAAACTGGCTATTTGAATCTGAGCCAAGCGCCGGTACCGCCGGACGGCCGGTCTATGTACCCCGCGGCAAGACATTGGGTGGCTCCAGCTCCATCAACGGCCATATCTACAATCGCGGCCAGCGGATGGACTATGATAGCTGGGCCCAGGAGGGGAACCGCGGCTGGGGCTACGCTGACATCCTGCCCTACTTCAAGCGCAGCGAGCGCCGCATTGGCGGCGGTGATACCGAATTTCGCGGACGCGACGGCGAACTCCCGGTCACCGACATCGACGGCCCTGAACCTATCTGCGAAGCTTTCATCGCCAGCGCCGTGGGTATCGGTATCCCTCGCAACGATGATTATAACGGCGCCACCCAGGCCGGTGTCGGCTACTTCCAGCGGGCCATCGAGAATGGACGCAGGGTAAGCGCAGCACGCGCCTTCTTGTACCCGATCAAAAACAGACCCAATCTCGACATTCGCACCGGAGCCCATACTCAGCGCGTCTTGTTCGCGGGTAAACGCGCCGTTGGCGTCTGCTACAGGAGCGGAGAGAAAGAAAAAGAAGTGCGCGCCCGGCGCGAGGTCATTCTGGCTAGTGGCTCTGTCGGATCGCCTCACCTCCTACAAGTCTCCGGCGTCGGCCCGGCGGCCCTGCTGAAGGATCTTGGCGTCGCGGTCGTTCACAACCTCCCCGGAGTCGGCGATAATCTGTCGGATCACTATCTGGCTCGCATGACGAGCCGGGTAAAGAATGCGCGCACCATCAACGAACGCGCCCGCGGACTGTCTCTGATCAGGGAGGTCGCTGCATACGCACTCCGCCGCAAGGGGCTGCTCGCCATGTCGCCGAGTCAGGTCTTCGTTTTCTGGAAGTCCCACCCGGCTATGGAACAACCCGACATGCAGCTCATCTTCACCCCGGCGACCTACAAGGCGGGCATGATCGCCCAGCTGGAGGACGAGCCAGGTATGACGGCTGCGACCTTCGCGCTAAGACCACTCAGCCGCGGATACATCCGCGCGCAAACGGCAAACATCATAGATAAGCCAATCATTCAGCCCAACTATCTGGATCATGAAACAGACCAGCAGGTTACAATCGCCGGGCTGCGACTCGACCGACAGCTTTTGACCGCCCCCGAGCTCGCTCAATATTATGACTACGAAATCATGCCGGGTTCCGACCTCCAGAGCGACGACGAACTCCTCGACTTCGCCCGCGGCTATGGCACCACCGTGTTTCATCTGGTTGGCACATGCCGCATGGGCGCCGCCGAGCGCAACAATGTGGTAAGCGACGAACTCAAGGTTCACGGAGTCGATGGACTTCGCGTCGTCGACGCCTCGGTCATGCCGACTATGCCCTCGGCTAACACCAACGCAGCCACCATGATGATCGCCGAAAAGGGTGCAGATCTAATTCTGGGCAAAACCCCGCCGCCCGCTGCAAACCCAGGCAGCTAAGACCAGGGGGAGAATGCAATGGCAAACTATGATGGCATCATCATCGGCGCGGGCCATAACGGCCTGACCACCGCCGCCTATCTGTCGCGTAGTGGCCAGAAAATCATGGTGCTGGAGGCCAACCCGGAAATCGGTGGTGGCACCGCAACGGAGGAGCCAACACTTCCGGGATACCGCGCCAACCTGCACGCAAACTTCTTCATGGGCCTAAGCCAAGCACCCCTGATGCACGACCTAGAACTGCAGCGCTTCGGATTCTCCTATTTAGAACCTGAGGTCCAGCAAGCCGGTGTATTCCGCGACGGAAGCTGTGTAGTGATCCACAAGAATCTAGACAAAACCTGCGACTCACTCGCTCGCTTTTCCAAGCACGATGCCGATACATTCCGTGAGCTCCACCACCGATATGTGGTCGAGCTGAGGCCGCTGCTATTATCGCTTACTTACAATGCGCCTCTGTCTCCAGATCAGCTGCGGGACAGGCTCTCGGGTCCGAAGGCAAAGGAACTACTCAGCCACGCAAAGCATGACTTGTTCTCCGTCGTATCAGAGTATTTCAATGATGATCGTATCAAGACTCTTTTTACCTCTTACATGCATGTCATAACGACGGAAAACGAGCCCGGCAGCGGCATGGTCTTCCCTGGCATCTTCGCCAATGTGACGGGTTTTACCCTGCCCGTAGGCGGTGCCATAGCGTATCCGCTTGCCTGCGCGCGCATTGTGACCGCCGGCGGCGGCGCGGTGCGCACAAATGCCCGCGTTCGTGAGATTACGACCAGCGGCTCACGCGCTACCGGCGTAGTACTCGACGACGGCACAACGATCACCGCCGATCGCTTTATCGCCAGTTCCATCGATACGCCAACGACAGTCGCCATGACGGGGCGCGATTTTTTTGATGATGACGTTATCGGCAAGCTCGATAATTGGCACTGGGGAAACCACAGCTTGGTCACCCTTCATCTCGCCCTAAAGCAGGCGCCAATATACAAGGCGCGCGACTTCGATCCGGATATAGATGCAGCCTTTAATGTCTTCTTCGGGATGGAGGATCTTGACGAGGTACGCAGCTGCTTCCGCGACTGCGAAAGAAACCGATTCCCCGACGTGCTAATGGGCAATGGAGCGTGCAATAGTGCCTTCGACCCATCCTATGCGCCGACCGATCGCCACTCGGCCTTCTGGTGGCCGTTTGCACCCTATGCTACGGATGGCGATCCGACTAACTGGGACGCGAAGCGCGAACACTATACCCGTCGGGTCCTCGACGTGTGGCGAGAATACGCCGTCAATCTCGGCGACGAGAATGTAGAGGCGCGCTACCTATACACGCCTCTCGATATCGCACGGCAGAACACGAATATGGTCCAGGGTGCGGTGCGCATGGGCGCCTATATACCCGATCAGCTGGGCGTCAACCGGCCTCACCCTTGCCTGTCGGGCACACGTACGCCTGTCGAGGGGCTGTATATATGCGGGTCGGGCGTGGGGAATGGCGGCGGCATGAACGGCGCACCGGGCTATATTGCTGCCAACGCCATCGTTGACGATCTCGGTCTGACGCGCGATTGGACCCCCGTCGCGCCGCCCGAATGGAGTGAGTGATTCAGTTCTCTGCGCCAGAATATCAAGGAAATTGGTCGGGAAGAGAGGATTCGAACCTCCGGCCCCTACGTCCCGAACGTAGTGCTCTACCAGGCTGAGCTACTTCCCGACGGCGGATTTCTTACAATGCCCGGCACGGCTTTGCAAACACGCAGAGCACTCACCTGCCGCGCGCGTCTTCGAGGATAATGTCGGACGCCTTCTCCGCGATCATGATCGTCGGCGCGTTGGTGTTACCGCTGGTAACCGTCGGCATAATCGACGCATCCACCACGCGCAAAGCCCCTAACCCATGGACACGCAACCTAGGGTCAACCACAGCCTTTTCGTCTACTCCCATACGGCAAGTACTGGTTGGGTGGAAGCCGGTGTTACCGAAATTGCGCAGATACTCGATCACATCCTCGTTGCTCACCACGTCTGCACCCGGCTCGATTTCTGCACCAACAAACGGCTCCAGCGCCGGCTGACGCATGATCTTTTGCACCGCGCGCACGCCACGCATAAGGGCTCGCGCGTCGTGCTCAGATTCTAGATAACGGCTCTTGATTAGCGGGGCTGCGCAAGGATCAGCCGATCCGATCTCGACCGTGCCGCGGCTTTCCGGGCGCAGCATAATTACTGTCGCCGACAGGCCCGAGAATTCATGCAGGGTTGATCCATGCTTACCTGTTGCCCCTCCGTTTGAGTACAGCACGATGTGATGCTGTAGGTCTGGCGCAACAAGGCTGGGGTCGCTACGGAAAAACCCACCAGTCGGCACAGCGGCCATTGCCATCATACCCCGGCGAAACAAAGCGTAGCGCAGCAGAGTCCCAACTTGACGCACACGGCTCTGCATCACGTCGTTCAGGGTAACCGGCTGTTTGCAGCGATAAACCATGCGGACCAGGAAGTGGTCCTGCATGTCCGTGCCCACACCGGGCATGTCAACCACCACGTCAATTCCGTGTTCACGCAGCAAAGCGGCCGGTCCTACGCCGGATAGCTGAAGAAGCTGGGGCGAGTTGAAAGCCCCCAGCGCAAGGATAACCTCGCGCCGCGGGCGTACGATACGAACTTTGTCCCTCACCGTGTATTCGATCCCGACAGCGCGACGTCCTTCGAACAGCACCCGGTTTGCCAATGCGCACGTTTCCACCGTCAGGTTGGCTCGCTTGCGCGCCGGGCGCAGATAGCCCCGTGCAGTCGACCAACGCCGCCCAGTCCGTTGGGTCACTTGGTAGCGCCCGAAACCTTCCTGTATTGCACCGTTGAAGTCTGGGTTGAGCGGATAGCCAGCCTCTACCGCGGCCCTCAGATGGGCCCGGCCCAGCGGATGAAAATCTCGCTGCTCGGACACCACCTGTGGGCCGCTATTGCCATGAAATTCGTTCTCACCACGCGCATTGTCCTCGAGCTTTCGGAAATAGGGTAGCACGTCGTGATAGCTCCAGCCCGGGTTGCCGAGTTGGCGCCAGTGGTCAAAGTCCGCAGCATTACCGCGAATATAGACCATACCGTTGATCGAGCTGGACCCGCCTAGAACCTTACCGCGGGGTTGGACGATCTGTCGCCCGTTACAGGTCGGGTCTGGCTCGGTCGAATAGCACCAGTTAACATTAGGGTCGTCGAAGACCTTGCCGTAGCCAAGCGGGATGTGAAGCCACGGATTGCGGTCGGGACCGCCCGCTTCGAGCAACAGCACATTATGCACACCACTCTCGGTCAGGCGGTTAGCGAGCACACAGCCGGCGCTCCCCGCGCCGACGATCACATAATCAAAGAAGTCGTCTTCTGGCATTACCGTATCAGATGATAACCAGTGCCGACCACTTGGGATCATGCACAACTTTCGCGGCGTTGGAGCGGAGCACGCAACCGCCGGCATCCGCACGACATGCGAACAGTATAATCAGATCGCTACCACTCTTCCCCTTTTTGGATATCTGATCGCACACTGCGCACATAGCCCCTGGGTCCATTCTGGTTTTCTAGTGAAAATGCAAAGGTTCAGCCGTTCCTCAAAATCAGAAAACAACTGTTTCAGATCTTGGACAAGCGGAAAAATAAGTCCAGTGCGCGTATTTTTATACTACCTAATTGTTTCATCGCCAGGCGAGCGCTAGCATCCAAAAAGGGTTTCCGTACTTCAGGATTCTGGAACATGAACATTGCTGAGCATATCCGAACAATCCCCGATTTCCCAAAACCTGGGATTCTCTTCTATGATATCTCGACTCTGCTCGCATATCCCCCAGCCTGGCGGCATACGGTGGACCTGCTGGCGGGTGCCATCCGCAAACACGAGCCCGACGTTATCGCCGGCATCGAGAGTCGCGGCTTCCTAGTAGGCGCGCCGGTGGCCCTAGAGCTGGGCTGCAGCTTCATTATGCTGCGCAAGGAGGGTAAACTGCCGGGCGAGACAGCTTCCTACACATATGACTTAGAATACGGCTCAGACACCGTGGAGATGCAGGTCGATGCGATCGCCTCGGGTCAGAAAGTAGTGATCATCGACGATCTTCTGGCCACCGGCGGCACGGCCGGTGGCGCGCTGCATCTCCTGCGCCAGGCTGAAGCAGATGTGCGCGCTGCAGCCTTCATCATCGAGCTAAACGGCCTAGGCGGGCGCGAGCATCTCGACGCACCGGTCACCGCGCTTGTTGAGTTCGACGCCTAACCGGCGCCTTCGTTAGATAAGAAAAGCGCCGCCCAACTCATCGTTGATGAAGCTCTTGATAATCTCCCCGACCGAGGCATCCGGCTCCATTCCCAATGCCCGCGCGCGCGCGCCATCCGCATACCAGGGCCAGGCATCTACGATCGATTGGACCATGGTATCAGGCTCGTCGCGTACCCGGTCGGCCACCGCATCCCCGGCGCAACCCCGCAGCGCATCCAGCATCTCACCGATAGAGGGTGAGATACCGTTCATCATCACCGCCCGGTTAGACCCCAGCATATCACTGTCGGCATTGTGTATATCGATGAACCCCTGCACAGCCCGTCCAGGGGAAAGTATTAGCATGCGCGTGTCTCGGTTCACGGGATTCACAGCAGCATTGCCTTGTAGAGGCTCGCGCAGGATTGAACTGGCAAATCCCGATGCAGCACTATTTGGTTTGCCCGGGCGAACCACGATGGTTGGAAGGCGGAGAGTACGCCCATCAACAAAGCCCTTACGGGTATAGTCGTTGATCAGAAGTTCACCGATCGCCTTTTGCACACCGTACGAGGTCTTCGGGGTAAGCGCTGTTGTGTCGTCGACAGAACGTTCACCGCCATAGACCGCGAGCGAGCTAGTGAACACGATCCGCGGGCAACGGCCCGCCCGCCTGCTCGCCTCCAGCACGTTTCGCCCGCCTTGGAGATTAACCATATAGCCGAGATCAAAATTGGCTTCCGCTCCGCCGCTAACTATGGCAGCAAAATGAAACACCCCGTCTGTCTCGCTATCAATCAGCGCGTCTACGGCAGCACTATCGCAGATATCGCCAGTCACGACTTCGACCCTCGGATCATCGGGCAGCGGTTCGACTGGTTCGAACGCATCGAACAAAACCAGCTTGTCGATAGTTTCGAGATTACCGTCGGGGCCAACCAGTTCAGCGCTCGACAACAGGCGCAGCGCCAAGCGTCGGCCTAGCATCCCCGCACCCCCAGTAATTACCACCTTCATCGCCGCGCTGCCCGACCGCTTAAGAGAGCATTGGATCGAGACGATCCATCGCCGCCGACAACGTATTTGCCTCGGCCGCGAAACATAACCGCAGCCAGCCCTCTCCGTCCTCACCGAAGGCACGTCCCGGTGCAAGGCCAACGCCGGTTTCAGCAATCAATTTTCGGGCATATTCGACGCTGTCAGTCATTCCGTCGACCTTGAAGAAAGCATAGAAGGCCCCTTCTGGTTTCGACAAAGTGACTCGGCCCATCGATTCCAGGCGCTGGAACACAAGGTCTCGGTTACACCTGTAGCGTTCAACCATTTCCTTAACGAAGGACTCTCCCTCTCGGATGGCGACTACGCCAGCTCGTTGAACAAAGGTAGTCGGCGAAGCAATGTTGAACTCATTTAACTTGGACAAATCCGGGCCCAGATCGGGCGGGTGAGTCAGCCAGCCCAGCCGCCAGCCCGTCATCGACCAGGTCTTCGAGAAGCTGTTGATGACGATCACTCGGTCGTCGGGTTCTGCAATATCGAGGAATGACGGTGCGCGCGGCCGATCGTAGATTAGCCTTATATAGACCTCGTCAGAGATCAGGTATATCCCTCTCTCCCGGGTGAATTCGAGAAGCTCTCTCTGCTGCTCCTGCTCCATGATCCAGCCGGTAGGGTTTCCAGGAGAATTGATGAACACCGCCCGGGTGCGTCCATCGCAACGACTGCGAATATCGTCTAGGTCGAGGTGCCACTGGCCGCTGAAATCTGCGCGCAGAGGCGCGGTGCGGGCCTCGCCACCCATAATAAAGACCGTACCTTTGCAGTTAGGCCAAACTGGCCCAACCACCACGACATTGTCGCCATTGTCGACCAGCACCTCGGAGGTGAGCATGATCGCCGCCATCCCAGACACCGATGCGGTGATTCGATCGACGCCAATCTGGCGTCCGATCATATTTTCCGAATAGTCCGCGATCGCTTCGCGCAGCTCTGGAATACCGCGATTCTGAGCATAAAAGACATGGTCATCCGCAATCGCTTTGACGACCGCATCTTTGATATAGAGCGGCGTCGGCAAGTCAGGCTCGCCGAACCACAGCGGAATCAAGTCGTCACGACCAATATTTGTTTCCGCCACCTTGCGGATAAGCGAGCCTTCGAGATTATCAACGGCTGGCCTCAGCCGCCGCCCACCATTCGCCATTTTCACCATCTGGTCCAATTCCATCCTCCGATTATGGCACCACCGTAACTCCGCGCACGGGAATTGCCCTACATGCTGCAATCGGGCATATCAGAGCATTTATACGATTTGCCTCCAACAGAGATTTCCTATCATGCCTGACTTTGAAGCACGCAATCTGACCGAGGGACTGAACGGCTTCCTTGGCTTCCGACTGATTGACTGGCGCGATGGGATAGCGCAGATCTCCGTCAACATCGCCGATAAACATCGCAACCGCCAAGGCGGCATACATGGAGGTGTCACCGCATCACTGATCGACGCTGCGACAGGCTTCTGCGGGGTCTATGAGCCAGACCCTGAGAAGCGCCGCGGTAACGTCACCGTGTCTCTTAACGTCAACTTTGTAGGCAGAGCCAAGGGCAGCACCCTGACTTGTAAAGCCAAGGTCATCCGCGCGGGACGGCGTCTTTATTTCGCGTCGGGTGAGGTACATGATGAACATAGCAACCTCATCGCATCCGCCGAGGCGGTCTACGCCTATGTAGACCGAGACGCTCAACGGCGCGCAGTGTCTTAGGGTTGTTCAACTTATCCACTCCAGCACCCACTTCGATGCGAGCTAGGTAATCCGTCGCCACATCTTTTGCTATCGTAGCGCGCTGCTTGACTAGTACCACTCCACGCATTTGATCTAAGCGAAGCTCGAGACGGCACAGAATGATAACCCTATGCCCGGGTTTTTCGATCTTCAGGACGGCATCCGCTGCCTGCCAGGCAAAAAACAAACTAAACGACGCCCGTCATAACTTGACACATTGGCGTGCGCAAACCATCGTTCCCTCGTTCGTGACGCTGGGGTGCCTTGAAATCAAGGCTGAGAAGAAACCCAATCACCTGATCCGGATCATGCCGGCGGAGGGAGTTGTCACGGGTCGTCTCCAGCAGACGCTCCAGCCGCCACAACATCTGGTTCATTACTTCGGAGGCTATACATGTCAGTCAACGCGTGCCGCTTCACCACCGCCGCAGTGATCACCGCAATACTTCTGCTGACCGACTTACAGTCGCCGAGCGTGGCCGAGCCACCGCGCATCCCAGTCTTAGTGCCTATCACCGGCTTTCTATCGCTAGAGGGGACAAGCCAGCGTAACGGCGCCGCGCTAGCACTAGAAGGGTCCGGCATCGCACTCGAGGTTGATGACACCGCCACCTCGCCGGAGGTCGCAATCAATGCCTTCGAACGCACCATAACCTCCGGCCGCGCACGCGATGATATAGTCGCGATCGTAGCGCCCATGCTCGGCACTCAAATGCTGGCGCTCGTGCCTCTGGCTGACGAATTCGCCGTACCCATGATCACGATCTCAGGTACTGCCCGGATCACCGAGTTAGGTAGCCCCAACGTTTTCCGCTTTTTTCCCGGCGACGCAGTCGTTAAGGCGGCCCATGCCCGTTATGCAGTTAAAGAGCTGGGTGTGACACGGCCCGCCGTGCTCTTCCAAACTACTGCGTATGGCCAAAGCGGGCGCACCGAGCTTGACCGCAACCTAACTGGGCTAAACGCACCACCTGTCCTTAGCGAGGGCCTAGATGTGTCGGTCAAGGATATGCTGCCCATACTATCAAAAGTCCGGGAAACGCGAGCCGACGCACTACTACTTCATCTTCACGCCGGGCCGTCGGCCCTCGTCATCCGACAGGCCCGTGCGATGGGGCTGGATATCCCCATCGTTGCAGGATCAGCGATGCACCAGCCCGAGACAGCGGCATTGCTCGAACCGTCGGAGCTGGCTGGCGTATGTGCCGAATCAGGTGCCTCGCCGATCTCGGAATCGGACCCAGCCATGCGCGCATTTGTGGAGCACTACCGCGATACCTTCGATCGCGAGCCCGATGCATTCGCACTAGCCCAGTATGATGGGGTGAAGATGCTACTCGCTGCAATCGGGAGCGGCGCCCACGATGCCGCAGCCATCCGCGACTATCTCAAAACCAATAGCTATAATGGCTTAGCTATGCGCTACGAATCCGACGGAAAGGGCAACATGGCCCATTCTGCGGTGATTCTCTGCTACGATGGCAATGGACGGGTACCGGCCATCGTCAAGCGGTACAACAACATCACGGGCGCACTCTAGCCCCACGCTTATGCTCGTAGCCCAACTCGCCCTAAATGCCGTCGCGCTTGGTGCAGCCTACGCGCTAGTTGCAATCGGCTTCGTCCTCGTCCTGAATGCCACTACTGCGGTTAACTTCGCGCATGGCGAGAGCGTTGTAGCCGGCGGTTTTATTGCCGTCGCGCTTACTGGCGTGGCATCGGGGATTTGGCCGAGTAGCCTGCCAGGAATTATTTTCCTACCCGGCGTACTGCTCCTCACCGCACTCCTCGGGCTGGCCATCGCCAGCCTGGCCTACCTCCCCATCCGCAACAAACCTCCGGTCTCGGTATTCGTCACCACGATCGCTTTTGGCATCATTGTCACTAACGGTCTCAATGCCGGCTTCGGAGCAGCACCACGCACCGTACCCGCCTTGCTTGGAAGCGGCACAGTCGAGATATTTGGCATCACCGCCAGCAGACAGTCTCTCGCGATCATCGCGACGGCGACATTGCTAATTGGTATGCTCGCCATCCTCCTGCAACGTACGCAGCTCGGTCGCAAGTTCCGCGCGAGCGCGCAAGACCCCGAAATGGCTCGCGCGCTCGGTATCCGGCTGACTCGGATCACCCTGCTCGGCTTTGCTCTGGGTACGGCCTTTGCCGGGGCAGCCGGGCTGTTGCTCGCCCACCAGTTCTTCATCACACCATTCGACGGTGTAGGCCTAATCCTCAAGGCCTATGTCGCCGTCGTCATCGGCGGCTGGGGTAGCCTGCGGGGTGCAACCCTTGGGGCCATGCTGATCGCGACCTTCGAGGTCGCCGTCGCGTCGGTTTCGTCCCAATCGCTAGCTGAGGGCCTGCTCTACATTGCGGTTCTACTAGTCTTACTAATACGACCGGAGGGCATTTTCGGCGAAACCCAAAGGCTGCGAGCATGAGTCCCGATCGAACTGAGTTGATCCAAAGGCAATCGCCATTGCTGGCCGGCGGCGGCGCACTAGTCGTCTACGCAATGTTCATCGCATCTTCCTATGATCAGAGATTGCTCACCATTTCCGGAATCTATGTGATCATGGTGCTCGGCTATCAGTTTATCTTCGGCCATGCTGGCGCGCTCAGCCTTGCCCAAGGTGCTTTCTTCGGGGTTGGCGCCTACGTTACGGGCATCCTCGGCAGTCAGCTCGGCGCGGGCTTCCTTGCCACCTTCCCCGCGTCAATCGCCATAGCTGCGGGGCTCGCTCTTATCGTCGGCATCCCCGTCCTGCGCCTCGCCTCGCACTATTTCGCGCTGGCCACCCTGGCCCTCAGCCAGCTACTCCTGCTACTCGCAATTAATTGGGAGCCCGTAACAGGCGGCGCCAACGGACTACCCGGAGTTCCTCCCATACAAATCGGTGACTTGAGGATTGACCGCGGCGTGCCTCAGCTCGCCTTCGTCTGGGGCCTAGCAGGCGTAGCCATCCTCATCGCCAGCCGACAGCTCAGACCGATACGTGTGGCGATGTTCACGGTGATGCGCGAATCCCCGCTCGCTGTGCCCGCTTTCGGGATCGACGCTGGACTTCTGCGCCTGCGTGCCTTCCTACTTTCCGCAGCCTTCGGGGGAGCGGCTGGAGCGCTATTCGTCCACACGAACCGGGTAGTCTCACCGGAGACCCTCGGCTTCGGAACCATGGTTACCTGCCTGACCATGACAGTAGTAGGCGGACGCTTCCGAATTTCGGGTGCCATCATTGGTGCGCTACTGCTAACCCATCTACCCGAATGGTTTAGGGGTTTTGATGAGTATTACCTGGTCATGGTTGGCGTTTTGCTGCTGGCCATGGTCATATTCGTCCCCGACGGGCTCGCATCCTTCCTCAAGGACAGCTCGTGGGCCGGACAAATCCGTACCCGTGCGCGCCCTGCCGAGCCAACGGACGTGTTAGATGCCGCCAAGCCCACACTGAATATTACAAATGTTTCAAAACGGTATGGTGGAATCCAGGCGCTCGACCGGGTAGGCATGAGCATCGAGACCGGAGAAATCGTGGGACTGATTGGCCCCAACGGAGCCGGAAAGACCACGCTTGCCAACATCATTACCGGTATCGACAGGGCTGATAGTGGCAGCTCGAAGTCTGCGCATATCGATCTGGCCGCAGCCACTCCGACGGCGATCGCCCGAAACGGAATCGCCCGCACCTTTCAGACGCCCCAACTGCCCAACGAGTTGACGGTCCGCACCGCCATCGAGGTCGCTGCCGCAAACAACGGTGGGCATTGCCTGACAGATACGGTCATCACTAGTTGCCAACTAATTAACATCCTTGACGCGCCGTGTGGAACCTTGCCCCATGGCGTCCGCCGCCGGGTGGAAATCGCCCGGGCGCTAGCCGGCCAGCCTCACCTATTGATTCTCGACGAGCCGGCAGCGGGCCTGGCTCCGGACGAACAGACGGTGGTGGCAGAAATTCTTCGTGCACACGCTGCCAAAGGTCTCGCAATCCTCGTGATTGATCACAACATCGACTTCCTACAGCCGCTGGCCACGCGTCTAGCCTGCCTGGACAGCGGGCGGCTGATCGCCGACGGATCCGTCGCAGATGTGCTCGCTGACGACGCAGTGCTGACGGCCTATTTTGGAATTTTAAGGCAATGAGTTCTGCGTTGCATGTAAGCGGTCTTACCGTGCGCCACGGCTCCGTAGTTGCGGTGCGCGATGCCACTCTCATAGCACCGACTGGCGGGATTACTAGCGTTGTTGGCGCTAACGGTGCGGGCAAGTCGAGCCTGCTTCGCGCCATCGTCGGGCTTACAACAACCGAGGGGACCATTCACCTAGGCGATCGCGATATAACGCGGCTCTCCATCGAGGCGCGTATTCATTCAGGAATCGCCTATGTACCCGAAGGCCGGCGCGTTTTTCCAGGCATGACGGTGGCGGAGAATCTTCTGGTTGCCGGCCCCTCTGGCAGGCGGGTACGCAGTGCTCGCCTCGATGCCGCCTTCGATCTGTTTCCCCAGCTGGCGGCACGGATGACACATCATGCATGGCAACTTTCGGGGGGACAGCAGCAAATGTTAGCCATCGGTCGCGCCCTAATGGCAAGCCCCGCCGTTTACCTTCTCGATGAACCTACACTGGGCCTCGCACCGACAGTGGTCGATGACGTCGCGAACAGCCTGATTCGTCTAGCTGATTCAGGCGCTACAATCCTGATGGCAGAACAGAACGCCGGCTTTGCTGCACGTGTATCGAGAAATTTGGTGACGATACGAACCGGACGAATTCAATCGGCACCCGTCGAGAACTAAACCGGTTAAGAACAGCGTGCCTGACCCAACCAGCTATCACTGCGTCTTGCGCTCGACCACACTGTCACCGTCACATCAAACTTAGGATCAAAAAGGTCACGCCACGCACAAGCCACCTCTCGTGCTATCGTGTGCACCAGATAAGCATCGACCCCGTACTCGAGAACGATTGAAACCTGGTCGTCCGCCTCGACAGACACCTCGGAGAGATCACCGCGCTGCGAAACCCATTCGAGAAAGGCATTCTCGGCGTCACCGAAGGTCGGCGCCATAAAATCCTTCGGCAGCCGAACGAAAAACCGGTGCACCCAGCCTGTTCTATCACTTCCATCAAAATCGCGGACATGAACCCAGCGGCCATCCTCATCGAAGGCACGCACCTTACTCCCGCGCTTTAGCTTACCAACAATCGGATGTTCTTCGCCCGGACCAGAACGCACGTTAAGAACCCGCACATATACGGACGCTTCCCAGCTGCGCCGGGCCTCATTAGACACACCCGCACCACCCGCCAACAGCGGGACCGCGCAAAGAAACATGGCACATAAATATTTGTACATATCCGGGTCCGTCTCCAGCAGACTGCCGGCGAGTCCCGAATGCACGGGCGTCATTTAAAAAGCGCCGACGCCTCGACCGACGTGCCGGAAACTATGATTATGACACGGCCAACGAGTATCACATAATACACACGCAGAATCTATAAATTCGACACCTCCCGGTCTGGAGTTTGGGTATTTATACACGTCCGTCGGAAATGAAACGGAAAGGCCTATTTCAGCCTCACCGGGTAGCCTGTGATGCGTCTAATACGGGACCGCGCAACGTCAGGACAGACGAGGTCTTTGCGACCCTCTCGCCGAATTATCTGAAGACGCCCCCTATAGCAATCAAAGTCACGACTCACGTGAACCCGTTACCTTTGGCGCGGACACGGTACGCTTGAGCTAATTATTGGTAACCAGAACTGAACGGGGAACGAACATGGCACGTCCAGACAAAATGCAGCATGCTGGCCAGGCGGCTGTCGACGCGGCGCGCGACACGGCGCATCATCTACTAAATATTGGTGCAGTAAACTTCCGCCCGGAAGATCCCTACACATTCACATCGGGGCGGGTTAGCCCGAGTTATATCGACTGCCGCCATGTTATCGCCTTCCCTTTAGCACGAGAGGCCATGACCGCACACGCGGTGGAACTAATCGACCGCGAGATCGGCCGCGATAATATCGATGTGATCGCGGGCGGTGAGACGGCCGGCATCCCCTACGCTTCCTTCGTCGCAGTAGCGCTCGGAAAGCCTATGGTCTATGTCCGCAAGGAACCGAAGGGTTTTGGCCGAATGGCGCAGATCGAGGGTGCCCTCGACGATGAGGCCCGTGTGCTGCTCGTGGAGGACCTCACCACAGACGGGGGTAGCAAGGTCCGGTTTATTGAAGCATTGCGCGCCGCAAGCGCACGGGTCGAGCACACCTACGTTGTCTTCCATTACGGGATTTTCACCGAGAGCCAAGCGACCATGGATGAACTCGGCGTCGAATTACACGCGCTAGCCACATGGTGGGATGTGCTCGATGCTGCCCGCGAGCAGAAAGCCTTCTCGGTTGAGCAACTCGATAGCGTCGAGTCCTATCTGCACGATCCCGATGGCTGGAAACCCATGGCATAAGCACCAATCGCTCGTTAGACCCGTGCGCCATTAAGCGGCAGGGGTCATCGGGGCAACGCTACGAAAGTGCCGTTGTTCCGCCGCGTGACCTCACGCATCAATGTTTCGAACCGACCTTTGGTCTGCAGCGAAATAAACCCGATCGCATGGACACGAGCCTTAGGCTCGCCGGTGATCCGGTTTTTGTTGAGCCGAGACAAAGTGTTGATCACCGGGTCATAGGATGACCCAGTGTAATCGTCACCGAAGATGTAGATAGAGACCTTCTCGTTTGCCTTCACATAGCGCTTGAGCGCAACCTCTAACCCCTCGACCGGGCTCGAGTTGGATGCACTCGTCCACGACCGAAATACGTGAATTGCCCGATCGCGCGCGCCAGCAGTGTCCGGGATCCAGCGCCCACGATAACCGCTGATCAGATGGAAACCATTGTCGTTTAGCATCTGGAATCCTTTGATACGCGGATGGATACGGATGATTTTCTCGATCTCGCGGGTAACCCGGTCCCAAATGGACTGCATACTGCCCGAGGTGTCGACAACGAAGACGACATATTCGCTATCTACCGGAATGCCACCGACCTCACTATCGCGCGCAGCCGCCAAGGGTGCCGTGACCCCGGCGCGAGCTTGTTTCCGGAGCGCACGCTCCACGTTCCTCAGCCCCTCGACATCACGCGCGCGCTGTGCGGATTCGTTGCTCGCGGCCGTCAGCGCCCGTTCTGCCGCGTCGACCGACACGTCCTCTGCCCTGAGCCTAGCTCGGGCCTCCTCAAGGCGCACAGTTTCGCGCGCCAAAGCTACTTCCAATTGCTCGATACGCGCCTCGGTACCAATCAGACTTTGCAGAAGAGATGGAACCTCGTCAGCGCCCCCCGCTTCATCCGATATTCCGAAGGGCGAGATCAGGACAAGCAGCACGATTGCTCCAAAACCGCAGGAGATGATATCGAGAAAGGAGAGGTTGAAAATCTCGAACTCAGAGCGTTTTCGCCTCATCGCAATATTCCGATCATGGCCAGCTCCCGGCGGGACTGATCAGAATACCACCTGTTTCTGATGTCCACTTCCAGAACTCGTGCGATGCCTGAGGGTCGCCCTCGATGGGTAGCAGAACCACGTTGACTCGCGCCGTTCCCAACCCAGTATTTCCGATCGTATGGCGAAGCAAACGAACCCGGCAAGCACCGGATATGGACGTCGCCCCACCCCATAACGCGCTGCAGTTGGAGAAGGGATTTAAGCTCCGGTAAACGCTATTACCCGCCGTCGGCAACCCGTCTGTGATCACATAGATATCAGTCGGCTGGAACGCGACCAGTGCAGCCAACCCCGCAGCCAAGTTCGTCGGGCCGCTAGGAACGACCGCATCGAGATCAGCCAGCACCCGGCCGAGACCAGTGGCATCATCACCGCGGACCACGTTGCCGAGGGGCCGGGCCTTGTCGCTAAACGCCACCACCCGTATTTCAGAGCGTTGGGGAACGCGGGCGAGGAACCAGTTAACCACGCGCCGGGTCCGCACCCATTTGGGGCCTACCTGTTTGGCCGCAGAACCCATATTTTTGCGGCGGATCACGTCGATCAAAAGCTCGTCAGTCATAGACGCGCTGGAATCCACCAGTACACCGATCCGCGTACCCTCGACCCGCAGCCCGACGATATAATTCTCGCTACTCGTAGGCACCGTTTTGATCACGTCGGGGTCCAGGGGAGCCTCAATCGCCGTGATGACCTGCTCCAGCGCATGGGCCACACGACCGCTGGCTGCAAGATTTTGGCGCTCCTGGTCAACCAAAGTCTTTAATCGCAAAAGTTCCGCGGCACGTGCGTCGAATTTCTCGGAGGTAATAGTATTTGCCTGCAAAACTGCCGTAATCTTTGCGTTCAGGTCGGCCTCGGTAGCTTCCATCCGAGTTAGATCCTCTCGCAGCCGGTCGCTCTCGACGGAGACGCTTTCGGTGTCAAGCTTCACCAGCATCAGCACAAGAATAATCGCCCCCAGCCCGCAGGACATGATGTCAAGGAAGGCAAGATTAAACCCCTGAGGTGTGCGCCGCCGCCTCAGTTCGAACCTGCTTTCGGGTCTCTAATCACACCGATTCGATTGAGCAGGAAGGATTCGCAATATTCCTGAGTGTCGACCAGCACCCCATCCTGCAGCCGCTGCAGCTGGTGTAGCAGAAACATCAGGACGATACTGATCAGGAGGGCAACGAAGGTGGAGTTGAAGGCCACCCCAAGGCTCTCAGTCATGCCAGATATATCACCCGCAAGCGCTTGGTCGGCTTGGGATAGCGCCTCGCCTATGCCACGCACAGTGCCGATGAAGCCGATCGCCGGGATCGCCCAGATCAGGTAGCGGATCAGAGAATTCTCGGCCTCCTGCTTCTGTGCTAGCGCATCTACACTCGCCTCGATTGTCTCAGACGTGCTGTGCACGTCGCCAGTGATTAAGAAGCGCCGCAGGCTCGCGGTCAGGGTACGAAGTAGGTGCGCCCTACGAATTTTGTTCGGCAATGCCTCCAGAGTAGCCAAGGTCGCGGTCATGTCTTTGCCCTCGGCTCCATCAAGGAGATCGACATTGAACAGATAACGCTCCCTCAGGAGCGCCAAACTTTTCTCAAAGATAAGGTATAGCCCCCAGAACATCAGGATGATCGAGATCTCCTGTTCCCAGTCCTTAAGGATTACCACTATGTTACGCGGCGCGCTCTGAGCAGCCGCTCGGGAAGCTTCGATCAGCGCAGTCGATTCCGGCCAGACATAGCCAACATAAAAAATGTGCACAACGATGATCGAGACGATCAACGCGAGGGCATTCTTGGCGGCTTCAGGCATTATGTGATCCCTGTTTTTGGCGTGGCGGCTAAATGTCGACCGGGAAGGAGACGGGAGAATTCAGGCTTAGTGAGATTGAGGACTGAGCATAAGCGACCCCGAGAACTCCCAATGCTGCAGCGAGGGCCACGAATATTACCAGCGCGCGACGGCCGCGAGGCGACCAATTATTTAATTCTCTATTCTGGCGTGATTTCGCCATGCAGATATCTCCCGATTCTGAAACCAACATCGTCGCGCTCGTTAGATACTCCGTCTCGGTAGGCTGCACGTAGCGTCGACCGGTTGCCCGACCGCCAACTCGATCCTCGTACCACATGAGAATCGCCAAAGGCGGGACCGAGCGGATCACGCACAACAACACCCTTCGCCGGCGGCTTCAACGAATACCAGTCATGGACCCACTCGCTGACATTTCCTGTTAGGTCGAAAAGACCCGATGCCTCAGCCGCAAAACGCCCGACCGGAGCAATCCGTGCATATCCGTCATTGTAGTTGGGGACGAAACTACGGACTAAGCCGTTGGCGGATTCATCCGCAATATTGCCCGTGCCGAGCTGCACCGTCGCCACGTTACCCCACGGGAAGATGGTGCGAACCGGACGTCCAGCCTTTCGGGCGAGCCATTCCCATTCGGCCTCACTCAACAGCCGGTAGCCGTCTGCGCGCGGGTTGATCCCGCGCATCCGACCACCTGCAAGATCATAAAAGGGCACGAGCCCTTCTTTTGTGCTCAACCAATTGGCGAATGTCGCAGCATCTTGCCAACTTACCCCGCTCACAGCGTGGTCCGGAGGGCCTCCGCGACCACCTCGAAACAACGCCACCTGTCCGTTGGTCGTCTCATGCTTTGCGGCATAGAACGGACGTGTCAACCAAACATGACGCTCGAACTCGTTAGCCCGCTGGCCAATCTCGTGGCGCGGTGCACCCATGACGAATTTATCGTTGGGCTCGAACAGCACGAGCTCCATACCTATGCTGTTGGTGTAGACGCGCGGGGCCTCGGCGAGCAGGACCGTCGCCTCGGGAAGCAACGTCTCACGAATTGCCAACGGACGGGTAGACGACGGCACCACGTTCCGGATGATTTCTCTATAGCCGTCCCGGCGTAATTCGATCTTTACGGGTACCGCAGGCAGCTCGAGTGTTGCGCTTCCTTTGCCCTGCAGTCTGTTATCTACATAAATCTCCGCCGCCGGATCAGTCACAATCTCAACCAACCCAAGGTCCACAGCAAGCCCCAGTCTTATAGTTCTCACCTCGTCTGGATGGAGCTGCACCGTCAGGGTTTTACCCTTATAACCATCAAGCAGATACACGATCGTGTGGTCCGTTGAGGCGCTAACCTGATAAGCTTTTTCCGGGTCCACCCGGCGTCCATCAACCAGCAATTCACCACCCGACGGCGCAACATCAAACTGCAGCGTCGCCGCGAAGGGCAGCAGTCGATAATCGCGCGCCACATTCGGCTGATCGTTGGTGATCCGAACCACATCCCCCAATGTTTTCCGGCCCGGCGCAGTGACCGTAACACTATATTCACCACCATCTAGACTACGGTTGAGTGGCGTAGTTCCGGCATCCACACCTGCGATCTTTACCGCTGCGCCAGCCGGTTGTGAGACGACCGTCAGTTGCCCAACGACCGGCGTCAACGCAATCGCGACCTCGGTCGTTTCGCCCCGAACCAGTTCAACCGTCCGGCTGACCGGGATGAAAAACGGATGGTCAACCGTCACGTCGTGTGAGCCAGCTTGACCCTTCACATCGAGCATCGGGCCGACCATGATACGTCGTCCGTCGAACGACCAGCGGCTGTCATCACGTGGCGGCAGTGTCCTCGCAAGAACCCGACCGGGCAGCGGCATGAGAGTCACAGTGACCCGCCGCCCTCTTTCCTCGGGCAAAATGGTACGTCGGATCTCCTTAAACCCCGGTGCCGAGATCCGCAGCAACGGTGTCCGGGAGATGGTGTATACCGCGTCGCCTACTGTCACACCGATGCCCTCCGCGAGCACTATCTTGCTCGCCGGTTCGGCCTCGGGCGGTAGTATCGTCACTCGGATCGCATTGGTCGAGGGAAGAACCAACGCGACAGCCGCTACCGCCACCAACAAAACGACCAAAGCGATGATATAAAGCCGCACTTGGCGTGCGCGCGCGGTGCGCAGACCTTTCTCAAACTCAAGCTCGGGCTCAAATTCGTTCATTTGGAACAATCTCCAGTACCAAGTCTGTCCGCCCCGGGGCGATGTCGATACGGATCAAAATCGCCTGAAACCCTGCACGAATACCCTCAAATGTGTAACGCCCCGGTCGTAACTCGATGGTCCTGTCGGTCACAAAGCCAACAATGCCCACCCCGCGCACGGTGATGTTAGTCACTCCATCCGACAAGATCCGTACCGGAACTTTAACGGCATAAGCTTTCACAAGGGTCGCAAGTTCATCGGCCCGGGCCGCAAGGCGCGGACTAAACTCGCGATACTCGGCAACCGCTGATACAATTGCGCTAGCATCTTTGGAAACCGCTGCGGAGGCTAGCCGTTCGGGCGCGGCCAGGTGCCGGCCGGTGCGCGCATCGAGACCATTTATCGACTGAGCACGGGCCAGTTCGTCAGCAATCATACGTCCAGCCGGGGTAAGGCGCCGGGCCTTCACATATGCCTGTTCCGCTGCACGCCAATCATCAACCTGCGCAGCCGCACGCGCGGTTTCGATCAGTCGCTCGATCATCAGTTCGACCTGTAATGCTGCAATCTTTTCGTCCAATACACCTATCTCGGTGCGACCGGCATAGATAGCGCGAGCCGCCGCCAAGCTGCGCCGGGCCGCCACAAGATCGCGCCCGTCCACTCGTTTCAGGCCATCCGCGATATGCCGGGTAAACTTCTCCTCACCAATCAGGCGGCGTACCTCATCCGCTCTCTGCACCAATCCCATCCGCGCGGGATCGATATTGAGGGCCTCCGCGAGATGACTTGCCTCGGCGGTGAGGTTGTTCTCGACCCGTGCAACGGCGGCCGCCGCAATTTTCTTTAGAAGCGCTGGTAACGCATCGATACGTATCTTTAAGGCTGCCGCAGGTTTGGATTCGGGCCGTAGGTCGAGGGCGCGGTCAATTGCCAGCGAGGCACTGTCATAATTATCCTCCGCGAAAGCTGCGTCCGCCGCTGCGAACGCATCACCAAACGCCCTATCGCGCTCGGCCAAAACCGTCTCGGCATCCTCTCGCACAGCCGCAAGTGCGGTTGTCGCTTCGCTATAGGATCCCGAGCTAAACAGGAAGATCGCCTGATCCTTAGCATCAAGAATCCTGAGCTGGGAAACGGGATCCCAGCTAGCGAAATTATTATGGACTATGCGCGGTTCTATCTCCGCCTGAAAAGCGGCTAGACCGACCTTAAATACCGCACGAGCCGATTCTTTCGTAGCAGTATTGGTGAGGTTCTGCACAGAAACCAACGGATCAGGGATGACCGGTGGCACGGGCGTCAAACCCATTATAGGAGTTTTTGGCGTCTTGGACATGCCTTCCGCCACGGGCATGGAATCCGGCCGGAGGAACTCGCGAATAACAAGGATCCCAGTATAGGCCAATACCAGAACCGCCAAACCCAAGGCTATGCCAATTGTGAGCTGCAAACGGCGGTGTCGAACCGCTCGGCCTTCCTGTTCTAACTTGTCTTTCAGCATAGGCGTTGAGTGGTCTAGAGCTTGACGTTAGGGGTACGTTCTTCCTCGAAGACTCTTTGCAGGAAGGCTCGCCACTGTGCGAACTGCTCCTTGGCTGTACCGGTTAACTCGACGGTCTTCTCTTCAAACGCCACCACCCGTGGCGCAAGATCGATGTCGATCGACTGACCAAGCTCCTCAAGCGCTTCGCGATGGACTTCAGCTTCCTTGCTAGTTTGGAAGCTATTCGACAGCAGGGTCGCACCGACCGTGCCAGCAACCACGCCGCCAGTCAGGCCAGCAGTCTGTCCAGCATACGAACCCGAATTAGCTCCAGCAATAATAGCCAACACACCCAAGCCGATTGTTAATGCACCGAGAACTGCCTCACCGACAGCCTCCTCATTGGCCTCCCGGCGTGCTTCAACTTCCAATAGGCTCTGTTCCTGCCAAATCAGGTAGCTGTCCTGCATCTCAACGCTGAACGCTCGGTAGTGCTCCTGCAAACCGTCCACGAACAACTGATCTCGTACCCGAACAGCCCTTGTGCGCTCCAGCATCGGATCGCTATCACTGGGAAAGCTCAACAGAGAGACCGTATTTCGTCCCGCCTTGAGATGCTCCGCGAACGCCTCCTCGGTGAAGTTTGAGCCGAACCGCAGTTCAGTTAGACGGCTCAAATTGTTCAGCTCGGCGATCGAATAATCATCCAACTCTAGGGCCACGCGGTTTGCAGCCTCCTCGAACACCGGGTCATAGGGGTCCACCCCCTCATTGCGCGTGTTCTTGTGAAATCCTGATGACACCGAGTGATCGAAATCACGAACGAACCAGCGCGTGCCGGAAATATCGGTAACTTCGATCCTAATCTCGACGTCCCCGCCGTTAGATTCGAGTATCTCTCCCTCCACATACAAGTCGCCTGTGGCGCTGGCATCCGGGGTCACACGCACCGCCCCGAAGGCACCGGTCTTCTCCAGCGCCTCCTTAAGCTTAAGCGCGAAACGGTTCGCCTCGGCCCGGCGCAACTCCGGCCAGACGCCCTCTTCCTCATAGCTTTGCCCTGCATCCGAGAGACCGGGATCAAACACGGGCACGACCACATCCAGGCGCGGCTTCGCCGGATCAACCCGCGCCTTACCCTTGGGGTCGAAAAGGGACGATAACTGCGGTCCGACGCTCGGGCCGGGCCCGGTTCCGTTCGTCACGCAGCCCGTCAGTATGAAGCAGGCGCAAAGAGTATAGACGCCGATCTTGCGAAGTAACGATTGCATGTTTATCTCCGTCGATCCGGCCTAGTTTGATATAGGTAGTCCCTTATAGCGACGATACTCGTCCCACAGGCGTTTTTTAAGCTCCAGATCAGTCTCTTCCATGGCCGCCTTACGTATCTGCATCTCCAGCGCGCTGTCATTATCAGCAGATGGAATATCCTCCGGCAGCTTGCCGTTGTCCTGAGTACGCATGGCCTTGAGCTCGGGTTCATCGCCCGGTAGCTGGTCAGCCTCAACCGTGCTACCCGGTGTCGTGTTATCCACGCCTTCCGTGAGCTCCCCGCTGGCTTCCGTATTCGCCGGCGTCGACGCCATGACAGCGGCTTCATCACCCGATATATCGCCGGTCACCGCAGAATCACCTACCTGTGGGCCTTCCGCCTCCAGTTCACTGGAGCCCGAGATATCGCCCGCCGCGGTCGAAGTCTGGCTGCCGTCGTGCTCAGCGCTATCCGCCGTGCCCGAGATACCGGATACACCACGACCGTTATGATCCAAACCGCCACCAGTCAAACTAGCGCCTGTCGCGGCACCTAACCGTTGGGTTTGGCATTCCTCGAACCGGCTCAGGGAGTACTGAAAAGCGCGGTCCATCCGCGCAATCCGTTCCGCGCGAGTTAGGCCCGGCTCGTCAACATAGTCGACGGAGATCTCAGTACAGTCATGGGAGAGTCCGCCCGGACCGCGGTTCACCGCTTCGGACCATGGGGAATCCGCCTGCGACCAAACAGGCGTAACACCTATGGTCAATAGGCATAACAGAGCCAGCAGAATCTTGAGTTGTCCGGACTTAGACCCAATTGTCATCTCAACACTCTAATCCAATGTCCATTTAAGAGATTGTAACGCCATCGTCGCGGAAACCCCAAAAGACGTCGGCTATATACACGGGACCGCCGAAATAAGGCTATTTTCCGGCTACCACGCTCTACGATCTTGGCTTTTCGCGTAATCCCGTGCTAGAAGGCGCCTCCCCCTTGGGGACGGCATCGGAAATCGCGTAAAAACGCGGGGTTCGGGCTGAGGTTTGCGGAAGGGGGTGATTCCTATCGTCCAGGTCGTAGTTCGTGACAACAATGTCGACCAGGCGCTGAAGGCGCTAAAAAAGAAAATGCAGCGCGAAGGCGTATTTCGCGAGATGAAGCTGCGGCGCTCCTATGAGAAGCCGTCGGAAAAACGCGCCCGCGAAAAGGCGGAAGCAGTTCGTCGGGCTCGGAAGCTCGCGCGCAAACGTAAGGAACGCGACGGGTTTTGATCCCTAGCTAACACCCCTCCTGTATTTAGGAGACACAAAAACGCACGACCCAACGGGTCGTGCGTTTTGCATTTCACTGTCGTGAGCAAGCGCACGCTCGGCATAGGCTCTAGTGGCCGCCGCCTTTGAGCGCTTTGACTATATCCTCGCACATCTTCTTTGCATCAGCGAATAGCATCATTGTGTTGTCTTCGTAGAAGAGCGGGTTATCGATGCCGGCATAGCCAGAGGCCAGAGATCGCTTGATAAACAGTACTGTGCCCGATTCCTCAACGTTAAGAACCGGCATGCCGTAGATTGGGCTCGACTTATCGGTCTTAGCAGATGGGTTGGTGATGTCGTTGGCGCCGATCACAAAGGTTACGTCAGTGCCGGAGAAGTCCGAGTTGATCTCATCCAACTCGAAGACCACATCATACGGCACGCTAGCCTCGGCCAGAAGAACATTCATATGACCAGGCATGCGACCCGCGACGGGATGGATTGCATAGCGCACCTCCACGCCCTTTTCTTCCAACACCTGCGCCATCTCTGCTAGAGCGTGCTGCGCTTGGGCCACCGCCATGCCGTAACCCGGTACGATGATGACTTTGTCGGCCTGCTCCATGATGAAGGCGGCATCATCCGCTGCACCTTGGCGCACCGTCCGGTCGCCGAGATCCTCCAAGCCGGGTGCCACCGTCTCGCCGCCGAAGCCTCCCAAAATCACGTTGAAGAAAGAGCGGTTCATGCCTTTGCACATGACGTAGCTAAGTATCGCGCCCGATGAGCCGACCAATGCGCCGACGATAATCAGCGCCGGATTTCCAAGGGTGAAGCCGATACCGGCCGCTGCCCAGCCCGAATAAGAGTTGAGCATCGAGACGACGACCGGCATGTCGGCGCCGCCGATGGGTACAATGATCAGGACGCCGATCACCAGCGACAGCACGACGATCACCCAGAACGCGGTCTCGGACTGGCTGACCGACAGCCAGGCGACGCAAAAGATGAGTGCAATGCCAAGGCACAGATTGACGATGTGCTGACCCGGGAACACCAGCGGCTTGCCCGGCAGGATGCCCTGCAGCTTGCCGAATGCGATAATGGAACCGGTGAAGGTGATCGCACCGATAGCCGTGCCTATCGACATCTCGATCAGGCTGGCGATTTTAATATCGCCCACCGAGCCAATGCCGTAGGCCTCAGGCGAGAAGAACGCCGCGCCGGCGACGAACACCGCGGCCAAGCCAACCAACGAATGGAAGGCGGCGACCAGCTGCGGCAGCGCGGTCATGGCGATTTTTAGCGCGATGATAGCACCTAGAACGCCGCCGATGGCGATGCCGAGAGCTATGGTGCCGAGCGAGGTCACGCTGGGCAGTGCCAGGGTTGTCAGGATGGCAATAACCATGCCGGCGATGCCGTAGACGTTGCCCATCCGCGCGGTCTTGGGCGAGCTCAGCCCACGCAGCGCCATGATGAAACACACGCTGGCGATCAGGTATGCGAAAGCTGTCATTGAAGCGGACATGTCTGGCGCTCTGCTACTTTTTCGCGCGGAACATCGCGAGCATGCGCTGCGTCACGATAAATCCGCCAAAAATGTTCACCGATGCGAGGATTACAGCGATGAACCCGAAAGTCTTGGAGATGTTCCACTCGTCCGGACCGGCCGCAATCAACGCACCGACGATGATCACCGAAGAGATAGCATTGGTAACAGCCATCAATGGCGAATGCAGCGCCGGAGTGACGCTCCAGACCACGTAGTAGCCGACGAAGACGGCCAGCACGAAGACAGTGAAAAGGAAGACGAAGGGATCGCCGCCACCTGCGGTCTGGGCCAACGCAAGCTGGGTCGCGTCTTGGGCCAGCGCGCCGGCTCTGTCCGCAATGCTCTGCGCCTCGCTGGCGAGCTGGGCGGCGTTCTCGGAAAGAGTCGAAGGTTCCATGATCAAGCTCCCGATTCGGATGAAGTGTCGTCGTCGCTTTCGGCCTCGGCCGGAACCAGGGCCGGATGCACCAACTTGCCGTCGCGCGTCAAGCAGCTGCCAACGATAATTTCATCTTCCCAGTCGATCACGATCTTCTTCTCGTCCTTGTCTACAATCAGCTCAACGAAATTCAATAGGTTACGCGAATAAAGCGCCGAGGTGTCCGCGGCCAACTGCGAAGGCAGGTTGAGTTCGGCCAGGATCGTTACGCCGTTCTCGGTCGTGTGCTTCTCACCCGGCTTCGTCTGGGTGCAGTTGCCACCCTGCTCCGCAGCGATGTCGACAATCACCGAACCGGATTTCATCGACGCGACCATATCGTCATTGACCAGCACCGGCGCAGGGCGCCCGGGAATCAGAGCCGTCGTGATAACGATGTCTTGGTCCTTGATATGGTCCGCGATCAGTTCGGCTTGGCGGCGCTTATAGTCGTCCGACATCTCCTTGGCATAGCCGTCCTCGGTCTGTCCTGTGTCACCCTCGTCGGGCTCGACCATTACAAAAGACGCACCGAGGCTCTCGACCTCTTCCTTGGCGGCCATGCGCACGTCCGTAGCAGACACGATCGCGCCCATGCGGCGCGCAGTGGCGATCGCCTGAAGGCCGGCGACGCCAGCCCCCATGACGAAGACCTTGGCTGGATTGATACGACCGGCGGCAGTCATCAGCATCGGCATGCCGCGGCCGTAATTGGCAGCACCGTCGATCACAGCCTTATAGCCGGTCAGGTTCGACTGGGAACTTAGCACATCCATCGACTGGGCCCGACTGATGCGCGGCAGCATCTCCATGGAAAATGCGGTGATGTAGCGCTTTGCGTAGGCCTCGACACCTGACCGGTCGCCATAGGGATTCTGCAGCGCAATCAGAATCGCGCCCTCGGGCACGTCCGACAGGCCGTCATCGCCTTCGGCCTCGGTCAGCGGCCGCTGCACCTTGAGCACGATGTCCGCGCCGGTCAGCGCATCGGCGCGACCCGACACAACGGTCGCACCGGCGTCACTGTAGTCGACGTCGGAAATTGATGCCCCTTCGCCGGCGCCGCTCTCTACGGTGACATCGAAGCCCCATTGTAGGTAGCGTTTGATCGTATCGGGGGTCGCAGCCACGCGGCGTTCATGCGGGCGGCGTTCCTTTGCAATCGCGATCTTCATGATGAGAAGAACCTCGGTTCGAACCAAATTACGCAGGGATGTTAAACACCCGTGCCACGCAGTTTTCAACGCGGGGCGAATATGCAGCGCTGCGGCACGCAGGGCAAGCGGCAACCCGGTGCGGTTCCCTCATTCTTTCAGGTCCTCGCGGCCTGTTCTTCGTGTGTCGAGCCTGCTAGTCAGGTCCACAGAGCATTGCGCGACCCATGCGGAGGAATCCATGCCCGAGAATGTCATCCTAAAATTCGCTGAGACACCCACCATCGAGCGCGGCGGCAGCGTCGCCACTACGCCACTTGTTATCCCGCCCGTGCGCCCGAATGCGGCTTTCACCACCGGCATCAGCTCGTTTCCTGTCGACCGCTCGGCGCCACTGCACAAGCATAACTGCGATGAGCAGGTAACCCTACTCTCGGGCCGCGCCGAGGCCGAGATAGACGGCGAGACGACCGAGCTCTCCGCTTACGACACAACGTATGTGACCGCCGGGATCGACCATTGCTTCCGCAACATCGGCGACGAGCCGATGGTGATCCTCTGGATCTACGGCTCCAACAAGGTGACGCGGACCTTCGTCGGATCTGACGAGGAGGTGCAGCACCTGTCCGACGCCGACATGCTGGTGCGCTAGCCGGCGCGCCACCCAACACCGAACGGGAACCCATCATTCTCCGATACCCACCAACGATACCGCTGCTAACCGCCCTGATCTCCAGTAGCGCCATTGCCTACAATCTCTTCCTGCCGTCGATCCCCGACATCGGCCGGGCCTTTGAAGTGCCCTCAACTACGGTACAAGGCTCGCTGATCGCCTTCCTTATCCCCTACGCCATCGCGCAGCTCTTCTATGGCGGCGTGTCCGACCGGTTCGGCCGCCGGCCGACACTGCTCTGGGCGCTGGCAATTTATGTCCTCGCCAGCCTTGCCTGCGCCGCATCGACCTCAATGACCATGCTGGTCTTCGCCCGCATGGCTCAAGGGGTCGGTGCGGCGGGATCGATGGTGATGGTCCGATCCATAGTGCGCGACCTTTATGACCGCAAGCAGTCGGCTCGGGCACTGGCTATCATTTCCACCGTCATGGTGTTCGCGCCCGCAACCGCGCCTGCAATCGGAGGTTATCTGCACATCCAGTTCGGCTGGCAGGCTTCCTTCATCTTCTTGGCGATCATGGGTGCGGCCCTATTTTCCTACTGCGCACTGTGGATGGCCGAAACGAACGTAGTTCAAGGCGCAAGTCTGCTAGGCAATCTCCGCGCGCTGGTCGGCGGTTACCGGGTGCTAATATGGGAGCGGACGTTCGTCGCTTACAGCCTCAACATCGGCTTCATCGCCAGCGGAATGTTTGCTTGGTTCGCTGGCGTACCAGTGGTTTTGATCGATAGCTATGACGTCGCCCCAGACCGGTTTGGATACCTCATGCTGACCGGTACCCTAGGCGCCTTCTTTGGCTATGCGAGCGCCATCTGGCTAACCGGGAAGCTAGGGGTGAACAGGATGATTGTCCTCGGTACTTTCATTGGCCTACTCGGCGCGGCGCTCTACCTAGCGCTGCCGCTCTCCGGGGTACTCACGCCGCTCGCAGCAATCGCGCCCATGTCACTCTTCGGGATCGGGCTTGCCATTGCGTTCCCCTCCCTAATGGCGGCAGCAGTCAGCGTCCGACCCGACTATGCGGGCACGGCAGCCTCGATAAACGGCCTTGTCCAATACGGCACGGCGGCTATTGCGACCCTGCTGGTCGGCGCGCTGTCGAGCGCTACCCACCTGCCGCTCGCCTGGGTTATCTTCACCACCCAATCTCTGGCGATGGTCGCTGCCTGGGTTGGCTGGCTCGGGCGACCCGCAGAGTAAGCGTAGGCTAATTATTTATCAATTGATAATTTAACTTGACGCCACAGAACCGCTCCCTTATTTATCGTATGATAAATAATAAAATACACTCGAGAGAAGCTCATGACCGCCGAATCCGCACCCAAGATTTTTGATTACCGCAACGTCGACCGAGCGGACGAATATGAGGACATCCCGGTCCTAGACATTGGGCCCTACCTGGCCGGTAAGCTCGGTGCAGCCGAAGAGCTCGCCGCCAATATACGATTCATCCAGGAGACCATCGGGTTCTATGTGATTATCAATCACGGCATCCCGCGCGACGCGATCGCGGATGCCTATGCTGCGCTCGGCGACTTCTTCACCCTGTCCACGGACGAGAAACTTACGCTGAGATTCGATAAAACCTCGGTCGGCTTCATTCCACCCAAATCAACGGTCTACGTCACATCGAAGATCAACAAGAACACCAAGCAAGACCTGAACGAAACGCTTGTTCTTGCCCTCGAGCGCGACGCCGACCATCCCTACATCAAAGACGGCGTACGCTTCACCGGCCCCAACAAGTGGCCAGGCCAGTTGCCGGACTTCCGCGCGCCCATGGTCCGCTATCAGAATGCCTGCGCAAATCTGGGCCGCAAGATCGTGCCGCTCTACGCGCTGGCCCTAGACAAACCCCGGGACTTCTTCGACGCCTATTTCAAGGAGCCGATCATGTGGACTCGCAACGCCCACTATCCGGCGGTCGAGGCGGAGGAGAACCAGTTCGGTATCTCACCCCACAGCGACCATTCCTTCCTGACCATCTTACCGCTAACAGAGGTAGCCGGTCTGCAGGTGCTGACCCATCAGGGCAACTGGCTGCCGGCACGCTATATTGAGGACGCGCTCGTCATCAACACCGGTGAATTCCTGAACCTCTGGTCGAACGGTCGATTCATCGCCTCGCCCCACAGGGTGATCCCCCCTTCCGAGGATCGCATCTCTATGGCGACCTTCTTCGACGCCGCGCCCGAGACCATCGCCGACCCGGCCGACTTCGCCCAAGACGGCGAAGAGTTAAAGTATGAGCCGATTAGCCAGATCGATTATGTGTGCTGGTATATCGACCGGAACTACTCGTCCAAGGCTGGCGGCAAGGCCGAGGGGATCGAGCCCGATGCGGCCTGAGCGCCGTGGAACTAACCCCCTCCCCCTCACGCAGGAAGATCCGGTATGGCATCGACCACAACCAAGACGGCCGATAGGCCGAAGCGCCAGCGCTTCTCGCCTGCCGAGCGCGAGCGACTAATCGTCGACGGCGCCATCCAGTTCTTCGCGAAAGTCGGATTCGCGGGCCAGACCCGCGAGCTGGCCCAACGGCTAGGGATCAGCCAGCCCCTGCTCTACCGGTATTTCCCAACCAAGAAGGACCTGATCGAGCGGGTTTATGATGAAGTATTCATGGGACGTTGGAAGTCTGAATGGGAAGATATAATCGTTGATCGTGCTGCGCCCCTGCGAGATCGGCTGGTTGGTTTCTACGATGCCTATGCCAGCGAAGTCCTGACCTATGAATGGATTCGCATCTACATGTTCGCGGGCCTAGCGGACGAAGACATTAACCGGCGCTATATCGACCTTCTGGAGCAAAGGCTGCTTATCCCTGTTTGCACCGAGATACGAGCGGCAGCGGGCGTGGTAGATCCGGAGGCGGCCTCGATCTCGGACCTAGAGATCGAGGCCGCCTGGAACATCCATGCCGCCATCTTCTATTACTTCGTACGAAAGTTCATATACCGCACCCCGGTTGAACCGGATCTTGCAGCTTACATCAGAGATACGGTTGACCGTACGCTGGAAGGTGCGTTTGTAGTGATCCGTAAGGCGGACAACACGAACAGCCCGAAGGCCAAAAACTAGCCGTTTCTGCTGGTGTATTTCTTGATCTCAATCGCTAGAGAAACGACATCCGTGTCGCCGAGTTCCAACGCCGTACGTCGAAGTACTAAGGTCGAGCCATGGGTGGTAAATTCGCTTAGAATAATTACTGCTCCCGGACAAAATTCGCAGGTAGCGCTTCCGGTATGGTCGCCAGGTTTTGTGCAGACTTCATAAGCGGTCCCTCGAGCCAGCGCAGAGCCACCTTCAGATCAACCGTACTCCTCTCTGGGTCCGGCGAGCTCCCGAGATAATATTGCCCGGCATAAGGACGATCAGGTGTCCGACATCATTAATCTGCGGACGCCTATGTTCACCCGTCGAGCGCCTCAAGCTCATCGATCAGGCCCGAGACCACGCCCAGCCCGCGTTGCCAGAAGGCGGGATCGGAGGCGTTTAGCCCGAATGGCGCCAGCAACTCCCTGTGCCGCAGCGTACCACCCGCGCGCAGCATCTCGAGATAGCGTTCGGTGAATCCGTCCGCCTCATTCTCGTAGACCGCATAGAGTGAGTTCACTAGGCAGTCGCCGAAGGCGTATGCGTAGACATAGAAGGGCGAGTGGATAAAGTGGGGGATATAGGTCCAAAAATACCTGTATTCTTCAGAAAAACGGATCGCCGGCCCGAGGCTCTCAGCCTGGACATCCATCCAGATCTGGCAGATTTCATCGGTCAGCAGTTCGCCCTCAATGCGCTTGTCATGGAGGCGGCTCTCGAACTCGTGAAACGCGATCTGCCGCACCACCGTATTGAGCATATCCTCGACCTTGGAGGCGAGCATGGTTTTACGCAGTCGCGGGTCATCGGCTTCGGCCAGCAGCTTGCGGAATGTCAGCATCTCGCCGAACACCGACGCCGTCTCGGCCAAAGTCAGCGGCGTATCGGACATCAAATGTCCCTGCCCACCAGCCAACACCTGGTGCACCCCATGGCCCAACTCGTGGGCCAGTGTCATCACGTCGCGGGTCTTGCCCTGATAATTCAGCAGCAGATAGGGGTGCACGCTGGGTACGGTCGGATGGGCGAATGCACCTGGCGACTTACCCGGACGCACCGGCGTGTCGATCCAGTCATTGTCGAAGAAGTTACGAGCTTCATCGGCCAAGTCCGGGGAGAAGGCAGCATAGGCATCCAGCACCTTGGCAACTGCATCGCTCCAGCCGATCGAGGTTTCGTCGTCATCGGGTAGCGGCGCGTTGCGATCCCAATAGTCGAGCTGATCGACGCCGAACCATTTCGCCTTTAGCGCGTAGTAACGATGGGAAAGGTTGGGATAAGCCCCCCGCACCGCTGCCACCAATGCGTCGACGACCTCGTCTTCGACCACGTTGGCAAGGTTCCGACTCGAGACTGGACGCGCGTAACCACGCCACTTGTCCTCGATCCCCTTGTCCTTCGCTAGAGTGTTGGTGATGTGGGTAAAGGTTCGTACGTTCGCTCCTAGAACGGCTCCGAGAGATTTTGCAGCCGCCTTGCGCACCGCGCCGTCGACGTCAGATAGGAGGTTGAGTACCTCGGCGCTGGTCATCTCACAGTCGCCGTCCGGCAGCGCCACGTTGAATCGCAGATCGGCCATGGTTTCGTCGAACAGGCGATTCCACGCCGCACGGCCAGCGACGCTCTTCTCGAGAAGTAGCTTCTCAAGCTGGTCATCGAGCTGATGATCACGATAGACCCGGCTTTCGCGCAGCCAGGGCGCGTAGCGGCACAAGGAGTTGGATTCCGCCAGCTGCACTTCGAGCCGGTCATCCGAGATCCGATTAATCTCGAGCGCGAAGAACAGCAGATTCGCCGAGATCTCTGTAACCGTCTCCTGCATCGACTGCATGAATCGGCCATTCTCCGGATCGTTCATATCGCCGGCGTAGAGCAAGCCGGCATAGCTCATAACCCGCGACAGAGCCTCGTCGAGCGCTTCATATTCCGCGATTGCCGCGGCCAGCGCATCACCATCGAGGTCAGCCAGCTTCTCTTTGTAGCGTTTCTCAAACGCTTTGGCATCCTTGCGCGCGCCGGCAAGCGTCGCGGCTAGTTCGGGGCTGTCAGGGGACCGAAACAGGTCGGTCAGATCCCACTCTGGAAGCTTTTCGCACTTGGTGCGTGCGGGGCTCCCCTCGGGGGCCAGAATCAGAACAGGATCACAGATGTTTGCGGGCATGCAGGTAGCTCCTTGAATCACATTCAGAGATAGGGTCCATTAAACACCTCAACAAGCGCCCATCAAAAATTTCACATTAACGTGCAGGCCCACTGGCCGAGCAAACCAACGTAACGGGCGACGCGAACGACGGGACTCTGGCGATGAAGTACTCCGAACGATACGAGCGCTGGAATAACCTACCCCAGGTATTCTTTGAAAAAGCCGAGGAGCTCGGAGACTCGCCGATGCTATGGGCGAAACGCTATGGCTCCTGGCATCCTATTAGCTGGGCCGAAGCGCGCGACACAGTGAGCTCGGTCTCCCGCGGCCTGCGCCAGCTCGGCGTCGCACGCGGCGACAGGGTTCTCCTAGTCTCGGAGAACCGGCCAGAATGGGGGCTGGCGGACCTCGCCATCATGTCCGCCGGGGCCATCACCGTTCCCGCCTACATCACCAATACGGTGGCCGATCATATCCATATCGTCTCGGACAGCGATCCGCGCGTGGCTATCGTGTCGAACGCGCGACTAGCCGAACGGCTGCTACCCGCGATCCGCAACACCAGCTCAATCAACAACGTTGTTATCATGGAGGGTGCGACCGGCGAGAACGAAGGCGTCTCGATCATCAGCTGGCGCAACCTTTATGATTCTGGTGTCAAGGCCGTGGACGACGTCGCCGAAGTTGTCGCGGCAACCCAACGGACAGATACGTCTTGCCTGATCTATACCTCTGGAACCGGCGGCGCACCCAAGGGGGTAATGCTTTCGCACGGTGCGATCCTTTGCAACTGTGCCGGGGCCTACCATCTGTTCGAGGCAGACGGGATGCTGGAACTCGACAACGAAACGTTCCTGTCCTTCCTGCCGCTGAGTCATTCCTACGAGCACACGGCCGGCCTGCACTTCCCGATCACGATCGGCGCCCAGATCTACTACGCCGAAAACGCCGATAAGTTGGCCACCAATATGGGCGAGATGCGCCCGACCATTATGACTGCGGTCCCCCGGCTATATGAATCCATGCACCAGCGCATCATGGCAGGGATTGCACGCAAGGGCGGGTTATCGGAAACGTTGTTCCGCAAAGCCGTCACACTCGGTATCAAGCGCTATGAAAGCGGCGGCCTCTCGCTGTTCGAACGGCTGCAGGACGTGCTACTCGAGAAGCTGGTGCGCAAGAAGGTCGCCAAACAGTTCGGCGGGCGACTCAAGGCATTCGTATCGGGTGGCGCGCCGCTAAACTACGACATCGGCGTCTTCTTCCTGGCGCTGGGGGTCCGCCTGCTC
Source organism: Alphaproteobacteria bacterium (assembly GCA_002722515.1). Lineage (GTDB taxonomy): Bacteria > Pseudomonadota > Alphaproteobacteria > UBA6615 > UBA6615 > UBA8079. The sequence goes on from PBMH01000047.1 coordinate 59,047, forward strand.
CAAGGTTATGGTCAGACCGAGACTGCCCCCGTAATCAGCGCCAACCCGCCCTCAAAGATCAAGATCGACACGGTCGGCCCCGCCTTCCCCGGTGTGGAACTGCGCATCGCCGAGGATGGCGAAATCCTGATCAGGGGCGAGCTCACCATGCAAGGCTATTGGAACGCACCTGACCTGACGGCAGAGACCCTGCGCGAGGGTTGGATCCACACCGGCGATATCGGCGTTAGAGACGCCGATGGCTACATCAAAATTACCGACCGCAAGAAGGACATTATTGTCAACTCTGGCGGCGACAATATCTCGCCCCAGCGGGTCGAGGGGGCACTGGTCTTCGAGCCAGAGATCAACCAGGCGATGGTGTATGGCGACAAGCGACCCCATCTGGTGGCGCTGCTGGTGCCGGACGACGAGTTTTTTCGAAGTTGGACCAATGATAATGATCGCGATGTGGACCTCGCAGAGCTAACCGACCTCAAGCCGCTCTACGAGGCTCTACGCGCGGCTATCGAGCGAACGAATGAGCGCCTGCCCCAGACCGAGCAGATTCGCCGCTTCCTCGTCGCTGAGGAGCCGTTCACAACCGAGAACGGGCTGATGACCCCGTCCCTGAAGATCCGGCGCCATGAGATTAACAAAATCTACGGCGAACGCCTCGAGGCGCTGTACGGCCGCGCAAAGACGTAGGGGATCGACGCGTTACCCGTGGTACTCGCGGTACCATCTAACGAATTTGGGAATTCCTACGTCAATCGGCGTCTTGGGTTCGAATCCAAAGTCACGCTGACTGGCAGCAATATCTGCATAGGTCACCTGCACATCACCGGGCTGCATGGGCTGAAAGTCGATCTGGGCCTCGGTGCCGAGTGCGTCCTCGATGAGGCCTATAAAACGCATCAGCGGCTCAGACTGATTGTTGCCCAGATTGTAGACCCGGTGTATTGGTTTACCCTTGTCATCGGTCTTCGACGGCAAGTCTAGAACCGCCAGCACGCCGGCGACGATATCGTCGACATAGGTGAAGTCGCGCTGCATATCACCGTGGTTAAAGACCGGAATTGGTTCGCCCGCCACGATCTTGCGGGTAAAGATGTAGGCGGACATGTCCGGTCGTCCCCAAGGTCCATAAACGGTAAAAAAGCGAAGGCCAGTCAGCGGGATACCATAAGTAACCGCGTAGGCGTTGCTCATTAGCTCGTCAGATTTCTTGGTCGCAGCGTAAAGTGACACTGGCTTGTCCACTTGGTCCTCAACCGAGAATGGCAGCTTGGTATTCGCCCCATAGACGGATGAAGAGCTGGCATAAACCATTTGGCGCAGTTCCTTACCCAAGCTGCGCGCCACCTCAAGCACATTCATATGCCCGACGATATTAGCCTGAATATAGGCGCCCGGATTCTCGAGGCTGTAGCGGACCCCGGCCTGGGCTGCCAGATGAACGATCCGGTCAACACCTCTGCCCGCTGCCATCACCGTACTGAGGTCTGCAATGTCGCCGCGTACAAAGGAAAAATCCTCGTGCGAAGTTAAGTGTGCGAGCCGCGCTTCCTTAAGGGAAACATCGTAATAGTCATTGAGGTTGTCGATACCGACCACGCGCTCACCGCGATTGAGCAAGGCAAGGCTGACATGCATGCCTATAAAACCGGCCGCACCGGTGAGAAGAACTGTCATGGGCCCGTGATATCCCGATCAATTCGCCACGCACGAAGACGCGCGTCAGCAACGCTGTTCATATAGATGACCACAACCATTATTGCACGCGACCGGATAAACCGCGCAGAATGAAGCCACTAGGCGATCATCCGAAATGCAAGTGCACCCAATGGCAGAGTGAATAGACAAATAGGACAGCAATACTTACATTTCTATTCTGGACGTTGATCTAACGTCTTATAGGGAGAGATATTCATGGCCGAAACTGCCGTCAGCCTAGACGACAAATATGCCCTTGAATCAGGCCGCGTGTACCTTACCGGGACTCAGGCGCTGGTGCGCCTGCCGATGATACAGCGGCAGCGTGACGCCGCAGCCGGGCTTGACACTGCAGCCTATGTTACCGGCTACCGTGGCTCGCCGCTGGGCGCACTGGACCAGCAGATGCTGCGTGCTAAACCGTTCCTTGAGCGCAACGACATCGTGTTTAGCCCCGGCGTAAATGAAGACATGGCTGCCACGGCCGCATGGGGCACCCAACAGCTGAACCTCTATCCCGACGCAAAAAAGCAGGGTGTGTTCTCCATGTGGTACGGGAAGGGCCCAGGGGTCGACCGCTCGGGCGACGTATTAAAGCATGGCAATCTGGCTGGTACCTCTCCCCATGGGGGCGTGTTGCTGCTAGCCGGCGACGACCATACTTGCAAGTCGTCGACCACCGCGCACCAGTCCGAATACGCCTTCGTCGACGCCATGATCCCCGTCCTGAATCCAGCCGGGGTGCAGGAGTTCCTAGATCTTGGAATTTATGGCTGGGCGATGTCGCGCTACAGTGGTTGCTGGGTCGCCTACAAGACCGTCGCAGAGACAGTCGATAGCTCGGCTTCGGTCTATGTCGACCCGCAACGGATAAAGGTTGCGCTGCCGACAGATTTCATGATGCCAGAGGGTGGCCTGAACATCCGCTGGCCCGACGATTTCTTGGCCCAGGAGGAGCGCCTCCACAAGCACAAACTATCCGCAGCGCTGGCGTTCGCGCGCGCCAATCAGCTCGACCGGACGACAATCAACAGCCCGAAGAAGCATCTCGGTATCGTAACCACGGGTAAAAGCTATCTCGATGTCCGCCAGGCCCTGGACGATCTAGGCATCAGCGAGGCGATGGCCGTTGACATCGGCATCAGCATCTACAAGGTCGCCATGCCTTGGCCACTAGAGCACGAGGGCGTGCGCGCATTTGCCGAGGGCATGGAAGAACTTCTAGTCGTTGAAGAAAAAAGAGCGCTTATAGAGAACCAGCTGAAGGAGAACCTATACAATTGGCCCGCCAACGTGCGCCCGCGGATCCTAGGAAAGTTCGATGACGCAGGTAACTGGATCTTGCCGTCGGCAGGCGAACTAAGCCCGGCACAGATCGCCCGGGTGATCGCCAAACAGCTGGCCCAGTGGCATAGATCCGATGCCATCGAGCAGCGCTTGGCCTTCCTCGAGGCAAAGGAAGCCTCGATGGCCCAGCAACCGCCAGGCGCAAAGCGCATCCCCTATTTTTGCTCGGGCTGCCCGCACAATAGCTCTACTAGGGTACCTGACGGTAGCCGTGCTCTGGCCGGCATCGGCTGCCACTTCATGGCGCTATGGATGGACCGCGACACCGAGACCTTCACTCATATGGGTGGCGAAGGCGTGACCTGGCTCGGTCAGGCTCCGTTCAGCGACACCGAACACGTGTTCGTCAACCTAGGCGACGGAACTTATTATCATTCCGGCTATATGGCGATCCGACAAGCCGTAGCGGCAAATGTAAACGTTACCTACAAGATTCTATTTAATGACGCGGTTGCGATGACCGGCGGTCAGCCCGTCGACGGCTCCCTCACTGTGCCGGCCATCACCAGACAGGTCGAGGCCGAGGGGGTCCGTCGTATTGCGGTCGTCAGTGACGAGCCTTACAAGTATCCAAAGGGAGCGCCCTTTGCACCGGACGTTAGCATCCACCACCGCAAAGATTTAGACAGGGTACAGCGCGATCTCCGAGAATTCCCCGGGGTCTCGGTGCTAATCTACGATCAGACCTGCGCTGCCGAGAAGCGCCGCCGGCGCAAGCGGGGCACCTTTCCCGACCCAGCCAAGCGGGTGATGATCAATGAGGCAGTGTGCGAGGGCTGCGGCGACTGCTCGGTCCAATCTAACTGCCTATCGGTGGTACCGGTCGAGACCGAGTTTGGGCGCAAGAGAGCCATCGACCAGTCGAACTGTAATAAGGACTTTTCCTGCGTGCAGGGCTTCTGCCCCAGTTTCGTCACCGTCGAGGGCGGGCATCTGCGCACACCGGACACCGCTGCACCAGCTGGCGGGGATTCAGCATTCGACGATATTAGACTCCCCGAGCCCCGCCTGCCCAACCTAGACAAACCCTACGGAATCCTGGTAACCGGTGTTGGCGGGACCGGAGTGGTCACGATCGGCGCGCTGCTCGGCATGGCTGCCCATATTGAAGGCAAGGGCGTGTCGGTGCTCGACATGACCGGTCTCGCCCAGAAGGGTGGTGCGGTGATCAGCCACGTGCGCGTCGGCAAGCGACCGGAAGACCTTCACGCTGTGCGGATCGCAGCGGGCAGCGCCGATCTAGTGCTTGGCTGCGATTTAGTAGTAGCAGCCGGGACGGATGCGGTAGCGCGGATGCAGACAAGCCACACGCGCGCAGTAATCAACAGCCACGAGACAGTGACCGGCGACTTTACCCGGGACCCGGACTTCGAAATCAACTCAAATGCGATGCGTCAGACCATTGAGGTAGCAGTCGGCGAGGATGCAGCGGACTTTGTCCCTGCAACGCGTTTTGCAACAGCCCTGCTCGGAGACTCGATCGCCACCAACCTGTTCATGCTCGGATATGCTTGGCAGAAGGGCCTGATCCCAATTTCCGACGCAGCTATTGACGAAGCGATCGAGCTTAATGCCGTCGCCGTTGACTTTAACCGCGAGGCCTTCCTTTGGGGCCGCCGGACAGCCGTCGACGAAGCGCGGGTGGGAATTGCCGCCGAGCCTGTGACGCCGCTCCGGCTGAAAGCGCCGGACATCGCTACCACTTTGGAGGAAATGGTCGAGCGGCGTATCAACTTCCTTTGCGAGTATCAAGACAAGGCCTACGCTAGGCGCTACAAGGATCTGGTCGTACGGGTGCAAAAGGCCGAAGGCGAGCGCGCCAAAGGCAAGGTTGGGCTCGCCAGCGCAGTCGCTCGTTACTATTACAAACTACTAGCCTACAAAGATGAATACGAGGTGGCGCGACTCTATACCGACGGCCAATTTTCGCGCAAGCTCGCCGAACAGTTCGCAGGCAATTACAAGTTAAAGTTCCATATGGCCCCACCACTTTTCGCGAGGCATAACCCAGATACGGGCCTTGTAGAGAAGCAGGTGTTTGGCCCCTGGGTGATGCTTGCCTTTCGGGCGCTGGCGCGGATGAAATTTCTGCGGGGCACTGCCCTCGACCCGTTTGGCTGGACAACCGAGCGTAAACGCGAGCAGGCACTGATTACGAATTACGAAAAGGTAGTTGAAGAGATTTGTGACGGCCTCAATCGGGGCAACCACGACTTGGCTGTAGCAATCGCCTCGATCCCCGAGCATATCCGTGGCTACGGGCATGTGAAAGACCAGCACTTGCAGAAAGCAAAGGACGAGGAAGCGGCACTATTGCGCGCATTTCGTGACCCGAAAGCGCCTCAAGCTCAAGCGGCGGAATGAACACCAAGGAAAAAGAGCCTAGAGATCCATAGCCATCGGCACCTCCTCTGATTTATTGAGGTAACGCGATATGCTTGGGCTGTTTTTCTTAAACGTTAGAAGTGGAGTGAGGGCATTCCTCTGGGAAAGACGACGGCGAGGAAAACTAACGTTAAACATTTAGAGCACAACTCAAAATGCGGCCCGGGCAATCAATTAAACTTTATTTCAGTATCGTCGAAAGATTGATTGAACCGTTGCTGGCCCCTGTTCTTAGTCGAACAGAACCATTTCCCTTATCCGTTGCTTTCACGAATACAGAAGTATCCTTATTGACCTGTATACGCTCGGTATAAACTACACCTCGACCTTTGGAGACACATCCTGTCAAGGCGATGAGGCCAATCAATAATAAAACCCGCATCTTCTAATCCTGTTTTTCAGACTGGTTCCCTCGCCTTTAGCCGGGTGGATTGCAACCAAGGGTTAGCGAAAATAGTTCGAAATCAGACCCCTACCGCGTTCCGATAAACCTCGAGCAGATGCTCTTGCTCCTGACGCTCCGCCGGTTCAAGCTTTCGAAGCCTGATAAGTTGACGCATTGTCTTGGCATCAAAGCCAGAGGACTTGGCCTCGGCATAAACCTCACGGATATCCGCGTTGAGGTTCGCGCGGTCTTCCTCCAAGCGTTCGACCCGTTCGATGAAGCTGCGTAAACGCTCGGTAGCGATTCCCCCGGTATCGGACATCTCATGTTCTCCAGACAGAATTCCGCCCGCGCAGTTTCGCGGCGCTTATGCCGTTTAGCCTGATTTCCTGTGGAAAGGCAAAGGCCGCGTTCCCGGTATACCGCCGCAGCTATTGGAGCGGCGTCTCTGACAGCGCCGCTCAGTGGTCCGCCTTTTCCTTCATCTTGGTCAACTTTTCGGATGTCGCCGCGGTCTGATATTTTTCCTTCCACTCCGCGTACGGCATGCCATAGATCAACTCACGAGCACCTTCGTAATCGAGATCGACGCCCTTCGCGTCGGCCGCAGCCTTGTACCATTTAGACAGGCAATTACGGCAAAAGTTAGCTAGGTTCATTAAGTCAATGTTTTGAATGTCAGTATTGTCACGCAGATGCTGCACCAAGGTTCGGAACGCAGCAGCTTCCAGTTCGGTCCTAGTCTGGTTATCGAGTTCGGCCATGGTCATCTCCCGTTCGATCTATGCCAGCCAGTATAGACGCGCGGCTCGGGCTTACAATGGCGAGGGCTAGAGGTCGACTCGGTTTCGGCAAGGATGAGGGTTTCCTCGAGCGGAAGGCCGAGCGGCAAGATCTCGTCCTTCCCTTAGTTAACCAACCCTCTGATAGTCCACTGCAATGGCCGCGCCAGCGATTCTCTTTGATTAAGATATTGCCTTACGTCCGCAAAAGCAGATTTGTACGACGAGGAAAAAGTGGAGCCCATCAGTTTATCGGAGGCTCTCAGCCGGTAGCTCTTATGGCCCTATTTCTAGATCTAGCCGAAGGACAATGGGGTCGGGACGGCTAGCCGAGAACAGAGCACGCTAGCTGAATACGAGTGCAGGCCTCTATGAGAACCTCCGTCGCAGTCGCATAAGAGATACGAAAGTGGGGCGAAAGGCCGAAGGCCTCGCCATGTACCACAGCGACACCTTGTGATCCGAGTAGATACTTTGCCACGTCCTCGTCGCTGCGCAGCACGTCACCATCAGGTGTCTTCTTACCGAGCATCCCCGCGGCTGACGGATAGACATAGAACGCGCCTTCGGGGGTCATACATTCGAGGCCGTTCGCCTCGTTCAGCATAGACACAACTAGGTCGCGGCGTTCCTTGAAAACCTTGTTGTGCTCGCCGATGAATTCCTGGGGCCCCCGAAGCGCCTCGACGGCTGCCCATTGAGAGATCGTCGACGTCGAAGTGGTCGACTGGGAGGCAATCATGTTCATCGCCTTAATCAGCTCCGTCGGGCCCGCCGCATAGCCAACCCGCCAACCGGTCATGCAATAGGCCTTGGACATGCCGTTCAAGGTCAGGGTGCGATCGTAAAGTTCAGGCACCACCTCAGCGATCGTTTTGAACGCAAAATCGTCATAGACGATCTTCTCATACATATCGTCAGGCATGATCCAAACATGCGGGTAGCGGAGAAGCACCTCGCCCAACGCCTTGAGCTCGTCTGCGGTATATGCCGCGCCCGACGGATTGCAAGGTGAGTTCATCATCAACCACTTGGTCTTCGGTGTGATCGCCGCCTCGAGCGCCTCGGGCGTGATCTTAAATCCCGTCGCTTGGGTGGTGTTCACCACAACGGGCATACCATCGCAAAGCAAAGTAATATCCGTGTAAGACACCCAGTAGGGGGCCACCACTATCACCTCATCACCCCCATTCAGGGTCGCGAACAGGGCGTTGTAAATAGTCTGCTTGCCACCGCAGCCGACGTGAATCTGCGCAGGGTCATAGTCGAGATTATTGTCGGCCTTTAGTTTGTCGCAGATCGCTGCTCGTAATTCCGGAATGCCCGCCGGTGCCGCATATTTGGTCTTGCCTTCGGCCATAGCGCGGGCGGCCGCATCCTTGATGTTCTGGGGCGTATCAAAATCGGGTTCACCTGCCGCTAGGCCGATCACGTCGCGCCCCTGGGCCCTAAGCTCCTGAGACATGGTGTTGATCGAGATAGTCGGCGAGGGTTTGATGCTGCTCAAACGTTGGGCAAGAAGGGCCATCGGATTGGGTCCGGTTAAAATTTAATTGTAATAGGGTACTTACGGGCGCGAAAACTAGTCTCCGCCCGGATTCTGCGCAAGCCGGTCTACACGAAAGTAATCCCCCAAACGAACTTTGGCGCCCGCAGGCTGGCCATCCCCTATCCCCGCGAACTATATAAGTGACATGGCCGATCTCGCGGAAATTCAAGCCAAGTATCTGCCGATGGCACAGACGCTGCCCAAACGGCAGTTCGTCGACGACCATCCGGCGGGCCGGGGACCAGCAGGATTTGAGCTGGTTTCGGACTACACGCCATCAGGAGATCAGCCGCAGGCAATCGCTGACCTGATCAACGGGCTCGATCGCGAGGAGAAAGACCAAGTTCTCCTAGGGGTAACCGGGTCAGGCAAGACTTTTACCATGGCCCATGTCATCGCCGAGACCGACCGACCAGCGCTGATCCTAGCGCCGAATAAGACGCTGGCGGCGCAGCTATTCGCGGAGATGCGAAATTTCTACCCAAAAAACGCAGTCGAGTATTTCGTTTCATATTACGACTACTATCAGCCCGAGGCGTATGTCGCCCGTTCGGACACCTATATAGAAAAAGAATCTTCAATCAACGAACAGATCGACCGGATGCGCCATGCTGCAACGCGAGCTCTTTTCGAACGCCGCGATGTGGTGATTGTTGCCTCGGTGTCTTGCATCTACGGCATCGGTGACGCCGAATCCTATCTTAAAATGACTAAGCCCTATCAGGTAGGCGACCAGGTGGACCGCACTCAGATTCTGCGCGACCTAACGGAGTTGCAGTACCGGCGTAACGATTCCTCCTTCTCCCGCGGTACGCTGCGGGCGCGTGGCGATGCGGTCGAAATCTTTCCGGCCCATCTCGAGGATCGGGCCTGGCGGCTATCCCTATTCGACGAAGAAATCGAGGCGATACGAGAATTCGACCCGCTGACTGGCACCACAACCGACGAGCTCGAAAAAGTCACTGTTTTTGCGAACTCCCACCACATCACTCCGAAACCCACCCTCACCCAGGCCGGAAAAACCATCAAAGAGGAACTCCGGGCCCGGCTGAAACAACTCAACGCAGAAGGTAAGCTACTGGAGGCCCAACGGTTAGAAGAACGCACAACCTTCGACCTGGAGATGATTGCAGCGACAGGCTCCTGCGCTGGCATCGAGAATTATTCGCGTCACCTCACCGGACGCAAGCCGGGCGAGCCTCCCCCCACGCTTTTCGAGTACCTGCCGCCCGACGCACTACTGTTCGTAGACGAATCCCACATAACCGTGCCCCAGCTAGGCGGCATGTTTAGGGGCGATCTCTCGCGCAAGGGTAACCTTGCAGAATATGGCTTCCGACTGCCCTCTTGTGTCGACAACCGACCGCTGAAGTTTGAGGAGTGGTACGAGTTGCGTCCCCAGACCGTCTACGTTTCAGCTACCCCGGGCAACTGGGAGATTGAGCAAACCAACGGTGTATTCGCCGAACAGGTCGTGCGTCCCACAGGCTTAACAGACCCGACCTGCATTATCCGCCCGGTGGCGACCCAGGTAGACGATCTAATCGCCGAGTGCCGCGAGGTCACGGCTGCCGGACATCGTGTCCTGGTGACGACCCTGACCAAACGTATGTCCGAGGACTTAACTGAGTATATGCACGAGCAGGGGATGCGGGTTCGTTATATGCACTCCGATATCGAGACCCTAGAGCGGATAGAAATCCTCCGAGATCTGCGGCTCGGTGCATTCGATATCCTGGTCGGCATCAATCTTTTGCGCGAGGGACTCGACATTCCCGAATGCGCACTGGTGGCGATCCTCGACGCTGACAAGGAGGGCTACCTGCGTTCCAAGACCTCGCTCATACAGACCATCGGCCGAGCCGCGCGCAACGTCGACGGCCGGGTGATCCTTTACGCCGACGAAATGACGGACAGCCTCACGGCGGCGCTGGACGAGACAGCGCGACGCCGCAAGAAGCAGGAGGCCTATAACGAGGCCAATGGGATAACCCCAGAATCGATCCGTACGAACATCGCTGACATCCTGACCAGCGTGTTCGAGCGCGACCGAGTGACATTCAAAATTGAAGACGAAGAGACTGAACACCTTATAGGTAAGGACCTGCAGGCTCACATCGTAGAGCTCGAGCAGCGAATGCTGACTGCTGCAGAGGATCTAGAATTCGAGGAGGCCGCGCGACTGCGTGACGAAATCAAAAAGCTGGAAACTAAAGAACTGGTGGCTATGGGTGCCGATCTTGATGGCCTGCCCTGGAAGGATTCAGACGATTCCGAGGGCAGGAGTACCGGCGAGATTCTGGCGGCCCAACGAGCGGCGCAGAACCGGACCAACAGAACCTCCGACGGAAATTCCTCCGGAGGTGGGAAGGATTGGCGCAAGAGCCGCGCCCGCCGAGCGCCATAAGCCGACGCAGCCCTGCACCAAGAATAACCTAGCCCGGCGCACGATGGTCCTATTTTTTCTTACGCTTGATGAACAGGTCAGACATCCAGCTTCGGTGATCGAGCCGCTCCATATATTTCTGATGATAGTCCTCTGCCTCCCAGAAGGTCGGCGCAGGCTGGATCGTGGTAATGATTGGCCTGAGCCACCTGCCCGAGGTTCCCTTCTCGGTCTTCGATTCTCGAGCTACCCGAGCCTGGTATTCATCATGGGTAAAAATAGCCGAGCGATACTGGCTACCAATATCATCGCCCTGCCCGTCTAACTGGGTTGGATCGTGGATCTGCCAGAAGATGTCGAGCAACGTCTCGTAGGTGACCACCCGCGGCTCGAACTCCATGTGCACAACCTCGGCATGGCCGGTATTGGCCTGGCACACTTCCTCATAAGTTGGATTTTCCTTGGTTCCGCCAGTGTAGCCGACCCAAGTCCCAGAGACGCCCTCAAGCTGATCAAAGACCTGCTGCGGATGCCAAAAGCATCCCGCGCCGAAAGTCGCAAGTGCAACGATCTTCCTACTCATGGCAAAGCCCCTAACTGCCCGATCGAATTAGGCGCAAGATAACAGTTCCGCCGAGACAGTCACCCGATCGTTGCCAATCGCTTCTATCCTATTTCGCGGCAGATCAAGAGGAGGTCGCCGCACCTCAACCTATCGCCAAATAGCCAAGCATACCATCCGCAGAAAGCCCAATCCGGGAACGGATGCGCTAGTTCGCGTCAGCCGCCGCGACCGGGTTATCACAAACACCTTGAAACACAGACCGTTGATCGCGATGTACGAGCTCACCGCCATATGCTTTGTTCCCCCGACGTGGACGGGGCACATACCCCGGGAGGCCAAAATCAGCTATATAGGATTTTTACTGGGAGCCGCCGGTTTGGCAGTCCTGCTGTTCTCGGCCGACTTCATGGTGCGCGGCGGCGTCGGTCTAGCACGACGGATGGGCATTTCCCCACTAATCATCGGCCTATCAGTGATCTCCGTCGGCACCTCTGCACCGGAACTTGTTACTACACTGACCGCGACCATTGAAGGCGCTCCGGATTTGGCGCTCGGTAATGTAGTGGGAAGCAATTTGGCAAATATGCTTCTGATCCTCGGGGTAGCAGGACTGCTTAGACCGTTCGCTTGCGAACCATCAATAATCTTCCGCGACGGCACCATTATGCTCGGTGCAACCGCCCTATTCGTAGCCTTCGCCATGACCGGAATATTCCAGTTCTGGCATGGCGCCACCCTGCTTGTCGGCCTTCTCAGCTATCTCTTCTTGGCCTACCGGACAGAGTCAACAAATTCAGGCGGCAGCCTGCGTTGCCATGAAACTGATGACGTCCCCGGGGTGCCCAAGAGAACATGGGTCAGTATATCCTATCTCCTGAGTGGCCTCATCGGCATCGTGATCGGCGCCGAGCTGTTCGTTGATGGAGGTGTCAGAGTCGCTGAATCTCTGGGCGTCTCAAAGGCGATCATAGGCCTCACCCTAGTCGCAATTGGTACTAGCCTGCCAGAGCTGGCCATCGTCGTGACCGCAAGTTTGCAAGGACACAATGAAATCGTATTGGGCAACGTGTTGGGTAGTAATATATTCAACCTACTGGGCATCACCGGCGCAGCGGCGCTCGTTGCATCCCTGCCAGTGCCAAGCGTCTTGCTCTTCTTTGACGTATGGGTTCTGCTGGGAGTAACGGTCCTGCTTATACCACTGATGCTGACTAAGGGTGGGGTTAGTCGGTTGGAGGGTGGCTTACTGGTTTTCCTCTATGCGGCTTACCTAGCCTGCCAGTTTTAGACCGCTTTCATCGTGATGAGCTGATCGACGGCGTGCATTCGGCTTGTCGTCTGCACCGTCACCCGGGTATTTAGCTGTATCAATGACCGAACAGACCGACACAACGAACCCAGAGAACAACGCGGTATCTAGCGCACTGCAGTTCTCCCTGCGCGGTGTTGAGGTCATCCGCGACCGGCTTACGACCCTACCCCATGGTCCAGGCGTATACCGGATGCTTAATGCGACCGGCGAAGCACTTTATGTAGGAAAGGCCCGCAGCCTGCGCCGGCGCGTAACCAACTATACCCAAGTAGCGCGTCTGCCCTACCGCCTGCAACGCATGGTAGCTGAGACCGTCGACCTCGAGGTGGTTACAACCCACACTGAGGCTGAGGCGTTACTACTCGAGTCCAACCTCATTAAACGACTGGCGCCTCGTTACAACGTATTGTTACGCGACGACAAGAGCTTTCCCTACATCTTGATCACCGGCCATCTGAACCGACAGTATGCAAAGACCGGTGCCGACCCCAACACCCACAAAGCAAGCGCGACGCTGAAAACGCGCCGACGGAGCCGCACCGGACCGGACCCAGCTGACTGGCCAAGCGTGATCAAGTATCGCGGTGCTCGTACCCTGCCCGGCGACTATTTCGGCCCCTTTGCCTCGGCCGGAGCAGTAAATCGAACACTGAATACACTCGAGCGCGCATTCCTACTGCGCAGTTGTTCCGACGCGGTCTTCTCAAATCGCTCCCGGCCCTGCCTTAAACACCAACTCCATCGTTGTGCAGCCCCCTGCGTCGGAGAGGTCAGCACAGAGGACTACAATATCCTACTGGACCAAGCCCGCAGCTTCCTAACTGGCCGCTCGCGCGAGGTGCAGGAAGAGATGGCGGCCAAGATGCAGGATGCGTCAAAAAAAATGGAGTTCGAGGCCGCAGCGCGCTTCCGCGATCGGATCCGAGCGATGACCCAGATCCAGTCGAACCAGGACATCAATATCGAGAACCTAGACGTGCGCGAAGCCGACATCGTGGCAGCCGAACAAAATGTCGGACGAACCTGCATCCAAGTCTTTTTCTTTCGGAACGGACGCAACTATGGCAACCGCGCCTACTTCCCACACCACGACAAGTCGGTACCCCTAGCTGATGTGCTAGGTGCATTCCTCGGACAGTTCTACGAGAATAAGCAAGCTCCGAGCGCGATCCTGCTGAGCCACAAGCCAACCGGCGTAGAGCTTATCGCCGAGGCACTTAGTGTCCAAGCAAGACACAAGGTATCGATAACCGTTCCCCAGCGTGGCGCCAAGCGGAAGCTAGTGGAGCATGCCCGCACAAATGCGCACGAAGCGCTCCGCCGCAGACTGGCAGAATCCGCCACTAACCGCAGCCTACTGAACGGAGTAGCTGAGCTGTTTGGCCTGGACGCACCACCGCAGAGGATCGAGGTGTATGATAATTCCCATATCAGCGGGGCATATGCGACGGGGGCAATGATCGTCGCCGGGCCAGACGGGTTCATTAAGTCCGCCTATCGCCGCTTCAATATCAAGGGCGCGGCCAGTGGTAAGGACGCGGACGACGGCTACGCGCGCGGTGACGATTACGCGATGATGCGCGAGGTGCTACACCGACGCTTCGCGCGCGCACTAAAAAAGGATCTTGAGCGCAGAAGCAGCCAGTGGCCCGACCTGATCCTAGTAGACGGGGGCAAGGGCCAGTTGTCAGCGACACGAGATGTTATGCAGGAGCTCGGCATCGAGGATGTGCCGACAGTTGCCATCGCCAAGGGGCTGGATCGGGATGCGGGCCGCGAACGTTTCTTTGTCGCCGACGGTGATCCGGATGGCTTCCAGCTGCACCACGACGACCCGGTGCTATATTACCTGCAACGGCTGCGCGATGAATCTCATCGCTTCGTAATAGGTACCCACCGCCAGAAACGCTCCAAGGCGATTAGCAGAAACCCCCTTGATGAGGTGCCGGGCATCGGCACCAAGCGCAAGCGAGCTCTGCTCCACCATTTTGGCTCCGCTCGTTCGGTCGCCCGCGCTGGTGTGCAGGATCTGGAGCGAGTCGATGGGATCAGCGACACAGTGGCCCGACGCATCTATGATTTCTTTAATTCCAATAGCTAGAACTGCACGCGGCCACCACCAATGACCATACCCAACGTCTTGACCCTGTCCAGGATAGCGCTGATCCCGCCGGTCGTTGCCCTATTATGGATGGACGACCCAGAAATGCGTTGGTGGGCGTTTGGCCTGTTCGCGGTGATTTCCCTGACCGACTGGTTCGACGGCTACTTGGCACGAACGCTTGACCAAGCGAGCAAGATGGGTGCTCTGATCGACCCGATTGCCGACAAAGTGCTCGTCGCCGCACTGATCGTCGGCCTTCTCGCGCGCGGCGACATCGCCGGTTGGGACGCGGCGGGAGCAATCCTGATTCTGTGTCGTGAGTTTCTGGTATCTGGGCTGCGCGAGTTCCTCGCCCAGCACGACCTTCCCCTACCGGTCACGAAACTCGCCAAATGGAAGACAGCGGTGCAACTCATCGCCCTGGCGCTACTGATCCTAGCGCCGCTGGCTGACCCCGGGCAGCTGATTGCGATTTCGGTTATCTGGTGGATCGCCACGGTGCTCACACTGATCACTGGCTTTGACTATCTGCGTTCTGCCACGCAGCACCTGCGGAGCGAATGATGCGGATTGCTGGGATCGTTGGCTGGCATGACAGTGGCAAAACCACGCTCATTACGACACTGGTCAACGCTCTTGTGGATCGCGGGTACCGGGTTTCGACGATCAAGCATGCGCATCACGGTTTTGATGTGGATACGCCTGGCAAGGACAGCTGGAAGCACCGGGCGTCCGGCGCAACGGAGGTCATGGTCGCTTCGTCGGCGCGCTGGGCGTTAATGCACGAACTGCGAACCGAAAACGAACCCGCGCTGGCCGAGCTTCTGGCGGCGATGAGCCCAGTCGATCTGGTGCTCGTTGAAGGCTTCAAACATGAGAAGCACGATAAGATAGAAGTGTACCGCGCCGGTCTTGCAGACCGACCGATTGCCCTGCTCGACCCAACAGTGGTGGCATTGGCGGATGATGGAAAGACCAAGAACGTGCCCGACCGAGTGAAGCACCTAGACGCGGCTGATCCGGCGAGTATCGCCGACTTCATCGAGCATCACTGGGGCCTTGAGCGGCCTCGAAAACGGAGAGCTTAGACATGGCACAGCTTTCCGACGACTGCTTTGAGGCCGGCGATGGGCTAATGCTCACCGACGAAGCTCTGAAGGAGCTGGACGCACGGCTGACATGCATGGTCGGCACCGAGTGCGTAGTGCTCCGAGACGCAGCCAACCGAATCCTGGCCGAGGACATTCGGTCAGACCGTGCGGTTCCACCGCACGATAACTCGGCAGTCGACGGCTACGCAGTCTATTTTGAAGATCTTGCGACTGCTGAAGAAACGGCGCTTCCCATCGCCGGTCGTGTTACAGCGGGGTACCCGTTAGCCGAACCTGCGCCGCGGGGCAGTGCGGTGCGTATCTTTACCGGCGCACACATCCCCGGCGGTCCCGATGGCGGACCTGGCCCAGACACGGTGTTGATGCAGGAAGATTGCCGCACGGAGACACGAGATGGTGCACCTCACGTTATAATTCCGTTAGGTATTACCCGCGGTGCTAACCGGCGCGACCGGGGCGAAGACATCGCCGAAGGCCAGACAATTCTCACCCAGGGGCAAAGGCTGCGCCCCCAGGACATCGGCCTCGCCGCCTCGACCGGAAGAAGTAAACTGATAGTCTATGCACGGTTAAAGGTCGCGGTGTTGTCAACCGGAGACGAGGTGTTTGAACCAGGCACCGACGCACCGGTTGGCGGAATCTATGACGCCAACCGCCACGCGCTTATCGCGGTGCTGACAGAGATGGGCTGTGAAGTGCGGGACATCGGTATAATCTCCGACGACCGGAAGCAAATCGATGCGGCGCTAGCGCGCTCCGCCGCCGACTGCGACGCGATTTTGTCCTCGGCCGGCATGTCCGTCGGCGAAGAAGACCACCTTGCCGCTGCCATCGAGGATCTAGGCCGGCTACATTTCTGGAAGGTCGCGATCAAACCGGGCCGCCCGGTGGCCTTCGGCCAGATCGGCGACACGCCCTTCATCGGCCTCCCGGGCAACCCGGCCGCGATGATAGTGACCTTCCTGCGCTTGGCACGTCCGGCACTGTTGCGGCTTGCAGGTGCAACAAAGGTGGCACCCAGACTTTATAAGGTCCGAGCCGGATTCAAATATTCGAAGAAGGGGCGGCGACGCGAATATGTGCGGGTGCGCCTTGAGGCCGCTGAGGACGGCATGCTGGTCGCACGAAAGCATCCGCGCAGTGGGGCAGGTGTCCTCACGTCCATAGTCGAATCAGAGGGGCTGGTTGAATTGCCGGAGGAGATGACCCAACTCACGCCAGGAACAATGGTATCCTTCCTTCCCTTCACGGAAGTAGCTCGATGAAGATTCTGTATTTTGCATGGATACGACAACGCATCGGCCTCGCAGTTGAAGAGCTCGAGCGGCCGCCCGACGTCACAACCGTCAATGAATTGATCAACTGGCTGATCGGTCAAGGAGAGGGGTATACTCAGGCTTTTGAAAAGCGTGACGTGATCCGCGTGGCGGTGAACCAAGACTATGTATCCTTCGATCACCCCATAGCGGATGACGACGAGATTGCATTTTTTCCACCGGTCACCGGAGGCTGACGCACGATGATCCGTATACAGGAGGAGGACTTCGACGTAGGGACCGAGATCGCCCTAATGACAGCCGACAAGGCCATGATAGGCGGTATAGCGGCGTTTATTGGTCTCGTACGCGATATGGCACCGGTCGAGGGCACCGACAAGCGGATCAACGCCATGAACCTCGAACACTATCCGGGCATGACCGAGAAGAAGCTATGTGAAATCGAGGCTGAGGCGAACCGCCGCTGGCCTCTTGACGCAAGCCTGGTCATTCACCGCTACGGGAGTCTGAAACCTGGAGATCAGATCGTTCTGGTCACCTGCGCCTCCGCCCACCGTCAGGCCGCTTTCGAAGCCTGCCAATTTCTGATCGACTGGCTGAAAACCGAAGCCCCATTCTGGAAGCTGGAAGACACGGACGATGGCACCATGTGGGTCGAAACGCGCGACACAGACAAAGCAGCAGCCGCTCGCTGGAAGAAATGAGTTAGCAGTGTTAACAGACGGCTACTCGGCCGCGGCGACCTCAGCTCTACCGTTCACCAGGTCGTCGTAATCCTGCATTAGGGTCCTAGTAATTTCGCCGACCGTGAAGGTGTGATCATCCGCGATCCGCGCAATGGGGGTGACCTCCGCCGCCGTGCCGGTGACGAACATTTCGCTCGCGTCGCTGAGCTCCTCCGGCATGATCGTGCGTTCGATTACCTCATAGCCGCGCTTCTTAGCCAGGTTGATGACCGAACGTCGGGTGATGCCATCGAGAAAGCAATCCGGCGTGGGCGTGTGGATATCGCCGTCGATGACCAAGAACATATTGGCGCCGGTTGTCTCGGCGAGCTGGCCGCGCCAGTCGAGCATAAGCGCGTCAGAGAAGCCCTTGGCCTCGGCTGCATGCTTTGAAAGAGTACAAATCATATAAAGGCCTGCGGCCTTGGCACTGACTGGAGCAGTTCTCGGGTCCGGCCGACGGTAGATGGCCCAATCAAGTTCAATGCCCTTCATCCGGGCCTCTGGCGTAAAATAGGACGGCCACTCCCAAACGGCAATCGCCACCTGGATCTCGCATTTCTGTGCCGAGACCCCCATCTGCTCGGGGCCCCGCCAAGCTATAGGACGGAGGTAAGCATCGGTCAGTCCAGATCGGCTGAGTGCCTCACAGCATGCATCGTCTAACTCGGCAACGGTATAGGGGACTTCAAAACCAAGAACTTCGGCCGACGCATGCAGTCGCTTATTGTGAGCTGTGAGCTCGAAAATCTCGCTATTGTATGCGCGCATTCCCTCGAACACAGCGGATGCGTAATGCAACGCATGGTTCAGTACGTGCAGCTTAGCATCCATCCAAGGAACGAAGTCACCGTTGAACCAGATCACCCCTTCGCGATCGTCATAGGGAGTTTCGTGCATCGCTAAGCCCTCAGATTTTATCTCTCGGGACCCAAACCCAAGTTTGAAAAGTTACCCTAAAAGGTTGCGTCAGTTAACATTGCGATCTAATTAAGTCAACATGGTTGACCTTAAATCGAACTGGAACACTGCTACCCTGCGCGAGGAAGACCTGCGCCAAGGTATCGAGCTTATGTTTTATGCCTACCGGGATTTCACTGGTGAACCAGATGC
>PBMH01000048.1 GCA_002722515.1 Alphaproteobacteria bacterium
CGTAGGCCATCGAATAAACGATGCCGGCCTGATGTGCTCGTGCGGCGAGTAGTGGCCCAGCCAAAACGTCGGCCTCCACGTTGACCATCACGATGTGCTTGCCGTGCTCGCAGGCTGCCAGCGCATGTGCGATGCCCGCCGTAGGGCTTCCCGTTGCGTCGATAACCACATCGAGCCCGTTTGCAGCGACCAGTGCCATGGAATCGTCGCCCACGTATGTGTTGCCGCCAGATAGAGCCGCGTCGAAGCTCGCGGCGGAAGCGTCGATCCTGCCGACCCGCGCACAGGCCGCCCGGGCGCGTTCGGGGTCCAAATCGGCGACCGCCAGCACATGGATTCCGGGTGTGCGCGCGGCCTGGGACAGGTACATGGTGCCGAACTTGCCCGCGCCGATCAGGCCAACACGGACGGGGCATCTGTCTTCGGCGCGCCGACCGAGCATTGTATGAAGGTTCATTGCCGGTTCCTTTGTGTTTCCAGCTATTCTGGGGACGAGTTTACAAGAAAATAGATTGAAAACTGGAGGGGAAACATGACCGACTACAATGAAAATGCCCGCGTTCCGCACGTTTCGCGAGAGGATTTTCCTGCGGACCGGGTAGCCGTCTATGACCACATCATGGAAACTCGGAAACTTGAGTTTATGGCCGAGTTGTTCGCGCGGATGGCGAGCAGTCCTGGCGCGCTGGAGGCCGTGGCTTCAGTTGGCGAGCATGTTCGATTTCACAGCGTCTTTGACGAGGTCTTGCGCGAGATGATCATCTGCACGGTGTCGAAGGAGGTCGGCAACTGGTACGAATGGACCCATCATATCCACCGGATGCCCGATGACATGCGCGCAGTCTGCGGCACGCCGGCAGCGGAAGGTTTGCCGGCTCCCGTCGGACCGGTGCTGCGCTTTTCGCGGATTGTTGCGAACAACGGAAAAGCCAACGACGCGTTGGTCGAAGAAATCCGCAACACCCTGGGCGACCGGGGTCTTGTGGATCTTACGGTCATGGTCGGCTACTACCAGCTGGTTGGCACGTTCTGCACGACGCTAAACGTGCCGATCGAGGATACAATCGAGCGTACGCCGATGCCGGACTAGTCGCTAAGGAATAATTCGGCAGCAGCTTCGTTTTCCCGCGCGAGCGCGGTCAGGCAGTCATCGTCGAGCGGCTCGATGGGTGCGAAATCGCGGTGTGCGATCCATTCTGCGCGCTTGAATTGCTGGATATGGTTGTCGACGTGGCAAAGGCTAAGATAGACGATGACCCGACCCCAGGGGCTGATGTTTGGCGCCGAGGCGTGTACTAGGTTTGAATGAAACATAAGTACCGAGCCGGGTTTCCCCTTTGGCGCGATCATACCGCCTTCATTGCCGAGCCGGGTCACGCTCTCTTTGTCTAGGGTCCAGAGCGGGTATGAGGTCGTCTCCAGGTCATGGCCGGCCTCAATCACGCCACCCTTGTGGCTGCGAGGGATCAGGTAAAGCGGGCCATTGAATTCGGTCACCTCGTCAATGAACAGCGCGATGTTCATCGCGCGCGCTTCTGGCATCTTGTCGTCCCGCGCCCAGGTGCCATAATCCTGATGCCACTGCCAAACCTCGCCGTCGAAGGCGGCTTTTCCGTTGATCTTATACTGATGCATGTAGACTGGGCCATCGAGCAGCTGCATGACCGGATTTATTAGGCGCGGATGTCGACCGAGGCGGCGGAACGCCTCGTTGTAATAATGGGCGGCAAAGGCAGTGCGGACAGCCTCACCGTTAGTTTCGCGCCAGACTTCTTCGCGGTCCATGGCAAAAATAGTTGGCAGTTCGTCGGACAGAACATCAATTTCGTCTTGCGTGAAGACGCTGGGCAAGAACACCCAGCCTTCGGTATCAAACTGATCGAGCTGATCTTGGCTAAGTTCCATGGCGGTATCCTGTCCGATATCTGCCGGGGTGCTGGCGCCGGCTGATTCTTAAAGACATTTAACGTTAGGTTCTAATCCGATTTCAACTGCCGTATTTTCCGGTGCTTGGTTTATTGAACCTCGCAATCGGACTGGCTTTGAATCCGATTGCGCTGGCCGAGCATATCGGGCTTGGCGTTTGTGCCACGGATATCTGGTGCCCTCAAATTTGTTGTTCTCTGGTGCTCGCGAAACAGCTTTTAGTGTTCGTGCTAGGCTGTTTTTCGTTTCTTGGCCTTCAGGGACTTCTCGTACCAATCTATCTGGACTTGCTCGGGGAGCCTCCGACTGAATGTTGATCTCAGGGGATAGAATCCTAAGCCGCTCGGTTATCAAACCCGGCGTTCCACCATCATTTTTTTGATCTCCGCGATGGCCCTCGCTGGGTTCAGGCTCTTCGGACAGGTGCGAGTGCAGTTCATGATGGTGTGGCACCGGTAAAGCCGAAACGGGTCCTCGAGTTGATCAAGCCGATCGCCGGTTGCCTCGTCGCGGCTGTCAGCCAACCAACGATAGGCCTGCAACAGGATTGCCGGGCCGAGATAGCGGTCCTCGTTCCACCAGTAGCTCGGGCAGGAGGTCGAGCAACATGCGCAAAGAACGCACTCCCACATGCCATCCATTTTTGCGCGATCCTCCGGGCTCTGAAGGCGTTCGCGTTCCGGAGGCTGGCTATCTGTCTTGAGCCAGGGTTCGATCTGTCTGTACTGGGCGAAGAAATGTGTCTGGTCAGGTACTAGATCCTTGATTACGGACTGGTGTGGGAGCGGGTAGACTCGGACGTCGCCCTTTGCATCGGCAATATATTTGGTGCATGCCAGTGTGTTGGTTCCATCGATGTTCATGGCGCAGGAGCCGCACACGCCCTCGCGGCATGACCGCCGAAAGGTGAGAGTCGGGTCCACATCGTTCTTGATTTTGATCAACGCGTCGAGAACCATCGGCCCGCAATCGTCGAGATCGAGGTAATAGGTATCTACACGGGGGTTCTCTCCGCTGTCCGGAGACCAGCGATAGATCTTGAAAGCTTTGGTGTTGCTCGCGCCCTCGGGCTTGGGCCATTTTTTGCCCTCAATCACCCTAGAATTCTTTGGCAGCGTAAACTCAGCCATAATTTGAAATCTCCTCGTCGCCTCGGGGGCCTAGTAGGACCTTACCTTCGGCGGGAAACTCTGTACTTCGTTTGTCAGGGTCTGGAGGTGGACCGGGCGATATTTAAGGCCGACTTTACCTCTGTCATTGACCCATGCCAGCGTGTGTTTCATCCATTCATCGTCGTCGCGGTCGGGGAAATCCTCGCGTGCATGTGCGCCACGGCTTTCCTCGCGTTCCTTTGCGCCGTTCATGGTTATCACCGCCTGTATCATCAGGTTCTCGAGCTCGAGCGTTTCGACTAGGTCAGAATTCCAGATCAACGAGTTATCCGACACGCTCAGATCGTCTTGCCCCCCCCATAGCTCGTCGAGTTTGTCAGCACCCTCTTGCAGCACCTCGCCGGTGCGGAAGACGGCACAGTTGTTCTGCATCGTTCGCTGCATCTCGAGCCGCAACTTTGCGGTTGGTGTGCCACCTGACGCGTGCCGTAACTTGTCGAAGCGCGCGAGCGCCTCGTCACCGGCGCCCTCAGGCAGCGGTTCGTGCGGCGTGCCGGGTGTTACCAGCTCCGCAGCCTTCAGCGCGGCTGCGCGACCGAAAACGACCAGATCGAGTAATGAGTTAGAGCCTAGGCGGTTGGCGCCGTGAACCGATACGCTGGCAGCTTCGCCTATGGCCATCAGGCCCGGCGTGACCGCCTCGGGATCGTCTTCGGTCCAGGTGCGGACTTGACCCTGATACGTTGTCGGGATGCCGCCCATATTGTAATGGCAGGTTGGTAGTACCGGGATAGGCTCCTTGGTAACGTCGACGCCGGCAAAGATGCGGGCGGTTTCAGAAATTCCTGGCAGGCGTTGGGCAAGAACGGCTGGATCAAGGTGCTCAAGATGCAAATGAATATGGTCGTTCTCGTCACCGACGCCGCGTCCCTCGCGCATCTCGATGGTCATCGAGCGGCTGACGACGTCGCGACTGGCCAGATCCTTGGCCGAGGGAGCGTAGCGTTCCATAAATCGCTCGCCCTCTGAGTTGGTTAGATATCCGCCTTCGCCGCGGGATCCTTCGGTGATGAGTGCTCCAGCGCCATAGATGCCGGTCGGGTGGAACTGTACGAATTCCATATCCTCCAGCGGCAGACCAGCCCGCGCAATCATCGCATTGCCGTCACCGGTGCACGTGTGTGCAGAGGTGGCAGAGAAATAGGCGCGACCGTAGCCGCCCGTGGCCATACAAACTAGGTGTCCACGGAATCGATGCATTGTGCCGTCAGCTAGGTTCCAGGCCATAACCCCGCGGCAACGCCCATCTTCCATAATCAGGTCGAGTGCAAAATACTCTATGAAGAATTCGGCGTTGTATCGCAGCGACTGTTGGTAAAGCGTATGCAGGATTGCGTGGCCGGTCCGGTCGGCGGCAGCGCAGGTGCGCTGGGCCGTGCCCTCCCCATAGTTGGTAGTCATGCCACCGAAGGGGCGCTGGTAGATCTTACCCGCCTCTGTACGGCTGAATGGCACACCTTGATGCTCTAGTTCGATGATTGCCGGGATTGCCTCGCGCACCATATATTCAATGGCGTCTTGATCGCCGAGCCAGTCTGACCCTTTGACGGTGTCGTACATGTGCCAGCGCCAGTCGTCCTCTCCCATGTTACCCAGCGATGCCGAGATGCCGCCTTGGGCTGCCACCGTGTGTGAGCGGGTTGGAAACACCTTTGAAATGCAGGCCGTCTTTAGGCCTTGGTTCGCCATGCCGAATGTGGCACGCAGCCCGGCACCGCCTGCACCGACCACAATAACGTCGTAGTCATGGTCTATGATTTCGTAATCGCCGCTGGCCGACATTGTTAATTCCTCACGTCAATGCAATTGCGATAACGGCGTAAACAGAGGCGACGCCTAGGAATACGGCCGCGCCCTTGACCGCGATGATCAGGCTCACCTCGAGCCATTTGAGATGGATGTAGTCTTCGATCACCACTTGTAGGCCGAGCTGGCCATGGTGGAACGTGGCGATGACAAGAAGAATCAGCAGTATCGAGTTGATCGGACTGCTGATGAAGTCAACGGCGGCGGCATGATCGGCGCTGGTTACGAGGATCATAGAGACAACGAACCAGATCGTCAGTGGCACGAGCGCCAGCGCCGTAAGGCGCTGCGCCCACCAGTGGTCGGTTCCGGTCTTAGCTGAACCGAGGCCGCGGGCGCGGCTTAGGGGGGTGCGCATATTCATATCTAAAGCCCTCTAAGGGTTGCGTAACCGGCGATCCAGCTGAAAGCGGTTAGCGCGACCGATGCTGCGACCACCAGCCAGCCAGACGTGTACGCGGCGGTTAGCTCAAAGCCCCGACCGGTATCCCAGACCAGATGTCGGATGCCGTTACACATGTGATAGTAGAATGCAAAGCACCAGCCGAGCAGCAGAATCTGTCCTATAATCGAGCCAATGAAGTTTTGCACTGTGTCGAAAGCGGTTGGACCCGCGGCAACCGCGATCAGCCACCAGACCAGAAGCAGCGTGCCGATCGTGAGCAAAATGCCTGTAGCTCGGTGAAGAATAGACAGTACCGATGTGAGCTGTGGGCGATAGACCTGAAGGTGCGGCGAGAGCGGTCTGTTGTCAGTCGCCATGTAACCCCCTGACGTTGCTGCGAGGCCAAAACGTATGGTTCGGTCCCCTCGGTTTTCCGGGTGCTGCGTACTACGCAAAGATGATTTACGATGACCGCGCACACGCGAATTGCTGTGAGGCAGATTTAGACCTCCGCCCCCTGTTTCGTCAATGACACCTACCTGTGAAATAGCCTAGGGCCCCGAGTATGTCCGCAGGGTCGGCGATGACGTGTGGAAAACCTGTGGAGGAGTTGTGGCCTACCGGGTAAGTTTTGCACAGAAAACTGTTCTAAGGCCATTATTGCTGATTGCTGCTTTTAAGGCGGCGACCCAACATAGCATTGCACGCATTGGCGTGTCGGCGGGCAATCGCCGCGTTTTGCCTGATGCTCTGCGGATGGCTATGAACGGGTCCGGAATGGTCATGAGGGGCCGGTCCGGGCCGGAGGTTGCCTAACGTCGGGTTTTGGATCGGCCGCAGGGCGGGACCGAGCCCGGGGGATAGCCGGCGGACGGACAGGCCCTTCGCGGCCGGGAACCTCGGATGATGTCCGTTCTTGTGTTCAGGTCGAGCCGTGGGCAACCACGGATCGGAAACGGGCACAGCCGACGGGCTGGGCGGAAATGCTCTTCTTCGGAAGATCAAAGAAGTTGGGCGCGTTCGGTGAGGAAGGTTCCGTTGTGTGGTCAGCGGCCTTTCCGGCAGCGCAACCCCCTAGAGGCTTGCGCTCCACCCTGGTCCCTGCTTCGGCGGGCAAGGGTGAAGGATTGGACGCGGCGCTCCGCAATCCAGGCTCTCGCCGGCCAGGAGTTCGGGGCGACAACCGGGTGGGAACCGGAGCTCTTCGGAGCTGTGGAAACCAGTTGGTCGGGTTGCAAAGCGGTTGCCAACCAAAGGCTTCGGTCCCCTCAGGGGGGGGGTGTCGGACGCGTCAAAGCGCTCGGCGCCGACAACTCGCAGCGCGCTGGACGACGCATCGGCCAGGGGTGTGTCCCACGCGCAACGTAGTTCGAGGTCACTGTCGGTGCGGGCATGGATCTGGCGCGCGCGGCGCAATTCGCGCGCGTTATGATCCGAAGGATCTGATGTTCAGGGGGCAACCCCGGGATCTAAGGTCCGGGGAAGGCGTCAGGCGTCACGGGCTCCGCGTCCATGCACCTGGCGCCTTCTTCTTTTTTTCCAATATCTTGATGCACCATGAATGATTCATCCTTGCTTGGGGTCAGATAAGAAAAGGACCCAGCGCTGTCGCGCTGAGTCCTTATCCCAGGCATCTATAGCCGGGCCCCGCATCCAAGCAAATTAATATTTGAGACGTATCAACGGCGTTTCGCGTCGGTCAAACGAAATCTTGTGCCGTGGCCGCTACAGAGGCAAAACCGAAATCTAGGCTATGAATATTATCTCGATCCAATCTCAGGTTGTGTATGGACACGTCGGTAATTCTGCCGTCATGTTTCCGCTTCAGCGGCGGGGACATGAGGTCTGGTCGGTACCGACGACGATTCTGTCTAACCATTCCGGATACCCAGACGTGGGCGGGCAGACACTGTCGTGGGAATGGATCACCGATCTGCTTGCCGGCCTCGAGCGGCGCGGCGCCTTTGCGCAATGTGAACTGGTGGTTAGCGGTTATCTTGGAAACACCGATACGGCAGCAGTGGTCGCGAACGCGGTCGCGCGCGTGCGGGAGGCCAACCCCGATATGGTCTATTGTTGCGACCCGGTCATGGGTGACCTAGACACAGGGCTTTATGTGGATCGAGCTTTGTCTGCTTATTTCAGCGCGTGCGCCCTACCTGCCGCCGACATTGCAACACCCAATCTATTTGAGCTGGAACTGCTTTCGGGTATTGAGGCAGGGACGCTCGCAAACGGCGAATTGAACCAGATCGTGTCGACCGCTCGCGGTCTTCTTGAGGGAATGAGGCCGGATGCTTGTTGTCTGGTCACCAGCGCTTGCCACCGGTCGTTGGATCCCGCCAGGGTGGCAGCCGTGGCGGTCGATCGGGCGGCGGCTTGGTACGTTGAGGTGCCGAAGCTGTTCTTTCCGGTTGCTCCCCACGGTGCCGGTGATCTGATCAGCAGTTTATTTGCTGTGGCGATGACTGATCATGGCGTGGTTTCACGTGCGTTGGAGGAATGCGTAGCAATCGTCCATGCTGTGTTGTCCACGAGTGCGCAGACGGCCAGCACAGAACTGGACGTAGTTATGGCCAGTGACGGGATCATGGCTCCGGAGCGAGTGTTCGCTGCCCGGAAGATTGTATAATGCATGCCGGTTTTTGACTGCGCGGTGAATCTGTTAAAAATAGTGTGGGGACGCATGCCACTTGGCATGCCGGTGGGGAACAGGAAAATATTATTTTGGCCGTCACCGAATATATTTTCATCCAAGGTATCGTGTTTGGCTTTTTACTCGCCTTGCCGGTGGGGCCGGTCGGCGTGTTGTGCGTCCAGCGCACCCTCTCTCAGGGACGTATGCACGGCCTTATATCAGGCCTCGGCGCAGCCTTTGGCGACGCGCTCTACGGGGCTGTTGCGGCATTTGGAATCTCGGCAGTCGAAGACTGGATCATCGGCCATCAGGGTGCCCTGCGTCTTATAGGTGGCGTCGTACTGCTGCTGCTGGCGTCCCGCACGGTTGCATCGATTATCCGCAGTCAGCCTATTGCAGATGGCACCAACGAGAAGATTCAGCGTCGTATCGAGACCCATAGTCTCGTGAAGGACTTTATCTCGACCGTTATGCTCGCCATCACCAACCCGATTACATTCATCGCGTTCGCAGGTTTGCTGGCAACGCTGGGTTTCACGGAGGCCGGCCGCTCCATTGGCAACGCCTCTATCCTGGTTGCAGGCGTGTTCGCTGGCTCGGCGCTCTGGTGGATTGCACTTTCGTCCACGGCGAGCCTCTTCCGGCCCTTCGTCGATGGTTCATATCAAGTCTGGATGGATCGCATAGTTGCTCTCGTACTGGCCGGCTTTGGTGTCTTCGCGCTTGTGACGTCATTCTTCTACTAAGTCCGCGTCAGGCTTGCGGGGCGGTCTCGATCATGGACGGACGCTGGGCAAATGTCGCAAACCACGCTGCGAGGGCCGGTCGTGCAGTACGCCAATCGATATCGGCGAACCTGAAGTCCCGGTAAGCGAGTGCGCACGACACCGCGACCTGGCCGATGGTGACGGGTCCGTCTAGGCCGCTGGCTTCGGACTCTAGCTGATCCAGCGACATGTGGACGGAATGCTCCTGCCTGTCGATGAATATTTTTGACGCAGCGTTGTCATCATGAAACATGCCTTCCATTCGCTCCGCGACCGAAGCATCGATAATGCCGTCGGCAGCTGCAACCTGCCGGAGCGCGGTCCAGCGCGCTGGCCCTGGATCGGGATAGATTCTAATTTTGCCTTGCGCATCGAGATATTCGCAGATGATGTTCGATTGATACAGCGGCGGGCCGTCGTCGCGGACGAGGGCCGGCACCTTGCCGACTGGGTTCACATCCCGAAAACCTGCGGGGTCTTCCCATGGGAGGATCGCCTCAAGCTCGAGTCCGGCGTTGGCGCCGCATTCGATTGCCGCGACGCGGGCCTTGCGGGCATAGGGGGAGGCGGTGGAGTAGATGAGCTTCATTATATCCTCACGGTTTGATGATTGTTTGGCCAAACTATATGCGATTGTGTGCCAATAGAATTGCATTTGTGGCAAAGCTACGAACCGCCAGCCGATGCTCTATGCTATCGTTCCGCTATGGTTCTCGATGTTGTTGACCTCTGCGATTTTTACGGTACCAGCCTCGGTTCCGTAGCGCGGCGTATGATCCGGCGACAGGTGCGTGCGGTTTGGCCGAACTTGCGCGGTTTGCGGGTGCTGGGGCTCGGGTATGCGACGCCGTACCTTACGCCGTTCACCGATGAAGCTGCCCATGTTGCGTCTGTTATGCCAACCCGCTTGGGAATCCTAGCCTGGTCCGCGCGGACGACTGGTGACCGCAATCGCACGCTCGTGGCGCATGAGGATGAGATCCCCCTACCGGACCTGTCGGTGGATCGGGTGCTGCTCGTCCACGGTCTCGAATACAGTGAGAACACGAATCTGATGTTGCGGGAGACGTGGCGAATCTTGTCAGATGGCGGGCGGTTATTGGTTGCTGTGCCGAACCGCCGGTCGATATGGGCACGCGCGGAGCACACCCCATTCGGTCACGGTCATCCGTTCTCTAGGGAGCAACTGAACAAGGCCTTGCGGGAATCTATGTTTACTCCGGTCCATCACGGGCGCGCACTTTTCTTTCCGCCGTCGCGCCGTCGCTTTTGGCTGTCCGCTGCACCCGCTTGGGAACGCGTTGGTCGGCGCTGGTTGAGCCCTGTCGGCGGTGTCACGATTGTTGAGGCGACGAAGCAGATTTATGGCGGCGCATTTGTCGGTCAGAAGGCTCGCCGCCGATCCTATCTGCGCTTGCCGTTGACGGGCACCGCCATGGCGCAGGGGAGCTCGACTAACTCCGCCCGATCAGGAAGATCGCCTGCTCTGTCAGAAGATTTGTCCAGTGACCGATTTTCTTGCGCGAATGCGCCTTCCCATTCGGGTCTATCGTGACGATTTGTTGGACGCTCAGATTCAGTTCATCCAATAGACATACGAAGTCCGTCAGGGTGAAAAAACGGATATTCGGTGAATCGTACCAGGCGTGGGGCAAATTGTCCGAGATTGGGCTGTGTCCACGGAATAGCAGGTCCGTACGGACGCGCCAGTAGCCAAAGTTTGGAAAGCTAACGACAGCGTAGCGACCAATTCGCAAAAGTTCGTGTAGTACGCCCTTCACATCGAAGATCGCTGGCAGCGTTTGTGAGAGAAGCGCGAAATCAAATGCATCATCCGGATAGTTATTGAGGTCGGTCTCGGCGTCGCCCTGTACGACGGCCAAGCCGCGCGAGACACAAGTGTTCACGCCCGTCTGGCTGAGCTCGATCCCACGGCCATCGACCTGGAGTTCATTGACGAGAAGATCGAGCAGTACTCCGTCGCCGCAGCCCACGTCGATCACACGACTACCTTGCGTGACCATGTTGGCGATCAACTTCTGATCGACGCGAATTCGAGCCGTGCCAGGGATTTCTCGGCGGCTCATGAAGCTTGTCCGACAAGGCCGTGCTGTTCGGCCGCGCCGCGCAGAAAGCCTGAAAGGATACGAAAGAATTCCGGCTCTTCGAGAAGGAAGGCGTCATGGCCTGAATCGGTCTCGATCTCGACGAAACTTACTGACGCCGCTACGGCGTTTAGCGCGTGGACTATTTGTCGAGATTCCGATGTCGGAAACAACCAGTCGGAATTGAAGCTGATCAAGCAGAAGCGCACGGGTGATCCCTCGAATGCGCTTGGCAGCGATCCCCCATGCTCTGCGGCTAGGTCGAAATAATCCATGGCGCGAGTGATGTAGAGGTAGGAATTAGCATCGAAACGTTCCACGAAGGATCGTCCTTGATGTCGTAAATAGCTCTCGATCTGAAAGTCGGCGTCGAAGCCGAAGGTGATCTCAATTCGGTCCTGCAGATTTCGGCCGAACTTTCGGTGTAGTGCGGAATCCGAAAGATAGGTGATATGCGCTGCCATCCGTGCGACCGCGAGGCCGCGTTCGGGGTCTACATTTTTGCCATAGTAGGAGCCGGCACACCAGTTCGGGTCCGCCATGATCGCCTGGCGGCCGACCTCGTGGAATGCGATATTTTGAGCCGAATGACGTGCCGCGCCGGCTATGGGGATCGCGCAGAACACCATCTCTGGATAGCGAGACGCCCATTCCAAGGCTTGCATCGCACCCATGGAGCCGCCGATCACTGCGAAGAGTTTAGTGATTCCCAGATGTTCGATAACGAGTTTCTGAGCTGCAACCATGTCAGTGATAGTGATCACCGGGAAATTCAGGCCGAACGGCGCGCCGGTGGTTGGGTCGATATCCTTTGGTCCCGCCGTCCCCATGCATCCACCCAATACGTTGATACAGATAACAAAATATTTTTGCGTGTCAATTGTCAGGCCCGGTCCGACGACACTGCACCACCAACCGTCTTTGCCGGTAACCGGGTGGGTTTCGGCAACATATTGATCACCGGTCAGCGCATGGCAGATGAGGATAGCATTCGACTTTGCGGCGTTCAGGTTCCCGTAAGTCTGATACGCGACCGTGAATGGCCCCAGCTTCTGGCCCGATGCGAGGCGCAGGGGTTCGTCCTCGCCGAGGACAAGCTGGTGTCCGGGCAGATCGATGGCCGTCGGTGTTACGGCGATTGCTGCGCCGCCGTTTTGCGGGCCGTTTGGTTGTTGGTTCGTCATCGTCTGGGCATGGTTTAAAGCCGTTGTCGCGGGCCAATGGGCAACCACGATGCGCTCATAGCTATGTGGCGTCGTGGAGGGGTGTCAACGTTTTCTTTGCCAAAGCCTCATCGGAGCGATACAAATTTAGTCGCTTTTCCCCAGAAGAACGAGCCGATGAACCCCGTGCCTGAAGACTTGGCAGCCCTTCGCCGCGAGATCGATTCAATCGATGAAAAGCTGCATGATTTGCTCATGCAGCGTGGCGAGGTCGTGGCCAAAATTGGCCACCAGAAATCCGCAGGCGGCGAGGTTACGTTCCGTCCCGCACGTGAAGCCCAGTTGCTCAAACGACTCCTGACACGTCACCGGGGTGATCTTCCGGGATATGCGGTTGTACGAATCTGGCGGGAAATCATCGCTGCATCGATCCGTATTCAAGGCGAGTTGAGCGTTGGTTATTGTCCAATAGAAGAACATGGTGCTGCGCTGCGCCTAGCGAAAGGGTATTTCGGCATCGACGCTATAGTCGTGCGCTTCGAATCTGCATCTCATGTGATCTCGGCGATTGATTGCGGTGAAGTTTCTGTCGGCCTCGTGCCGTTGCCGCAGGCTTCCGATGTGCCGGGTTGGTGGAGCGGTATTCGCGACAAGCCCGACATACATGCGGTCGCCCGCCTGCCATGGTTTTTAGAGACGGCCGATGCGGCCGCTGCACTGGTGGTTGCGCGCACGGTGCCTGAGGCGTCCGGCGATGACCGTAGTTTGCTGATGTTCTCCTGTCCCTCAGCGGTAAACCGAGCACGGGTCGGTGAGGCCTGCGCGGCGGAAGGGCTCGCAATCGTTTCTCAGGTCGTGACTGGTGATCCGCGTGGGTCAGATCAGATTTTGTATCTCTTGGAGTTTGAGGGGTTTGTTGGTGCGGAGGATTCGCGTATCCAGACCTTAGTGGCTAGGCTCGAGGCATCGACAGCGCGCTTGCTTGGCGCATTCGCTCGTTCGCCAGTAGCACCGGGCACAGCAGGAGGCAAATAGGTGGGCCGACTGAAAGCCAAACCCGGTGTACTCCAGATTACCCCCTATGCCGGCAGCGAGGCCGGGGCGGGCGGCGAAGACCGGATAGTGATCAGCTCTAATGAAAGTGCGTTTGGTCCGTCTTCGCGCGCGCTTGAAGCTTATTCGGTATCGAGTGAGGAGATGCAACGGTATCCGGAAATCGACGCCCGGAGTCTGCGCATGGCGCTGGCCGATCACCATGGGCTCGAGGTTGAGAAAATCATCTGCGGTTGCGGTTCTGACCAGCTAATTAACCTGATCACGCTTGCCTATGCAGGTCCCGGTGATGAGACGATCTTCAGTGAACATGGTTTCACGATGTACCCCATTGCCACGCGCGCCGCCGGCGCGACGCCGGTTCCGGCATCGGAAACCAATTTGACGGCGGATGTGGACGCGATCCTTGATTGTGTCAATGAACGCACGCGTATTGTCTTTCTCGCAAATCCAAACAATCCGACGGGTACCTACCTAGGTAACGATGCGTTGCGCCGCTTGCATGCGGGCATACCCGACGATGTGCTTCTCGTGCTGGACGCCGCATATGCAGAGTATGTTGTTACGCCCGACTATGATCCTGGTGTTGAGCTGGTGCGCAAAGCGTCAAACGTGATTATGACCCGGACATTCTCGAAGATTTTCGCGTTAGCGAGCCTGCGCATAGGCTGGGCCTATGGGCCGACCGAGATCATTGACGTTCTTGATCGGATCCGGCCACCATTCAATGTCTCGACACCGGCCATCGCAGCCGGTATCGCCGCGCTTGCCGATACAGAGCACACGGCTCGCTCCCGCGACTTGAATGCCGAGCTACTGCCTTGGTTTATGGAAGAAACAAAGGCACTCGGGCTTACCGTGAATCCCTCGGTGGGCAATTTTGTGATTGTCCGGTTCGACAGCGACATTCATGCGGAGGCGGCGTATCGTTTTCTGTTCGAGCGCGGGATTGTGACCCGTCGGGTAGGGGGCTACGGCCTCCCCGAATGGGTTCGCATATCGATTGGGAGGCGCGATGAAATGCGCGATGTACTTGAGGCTCTTCGGGCATTTGTTGTGGCCGCATGAGTGACAATCAACTTTTCGAACGCGTCGCGATTATCGGGACCGGCCTGATCGGTTCTTCGGTCGCCCTGGCTATCCGCCTGAATGGGTTAGCCGGTCATGTTGCCTGCCATGATGCCGATCCAGAGGTGCGTGCGCGGGCTGAGGCACTGGATATTGCTGACAGCATGCACGCGGATATTGCGGATGCTGTGGGCGACGCGTGTCTCGTCGTTGTGGCGGCCCCGGTGGGCGCCTGCGGAACGATTGCAGCGGCAATGCGCGACCATTTACGTCTGGGTGCTATCGTAACCGATGTAGGCTCGGTGAAAAGGTCAGTGCTCGAGGCGATGACCCCGCATATGCCCGACGGCGTGCATCTCGTGCCCGGGCATCCTGTGGCGGGCACGGAACATTCGGGCCCCGAAGCGGGCTTTGCTGAACTGTTTCAGAACAGATTCTCGATCCTGACGCCGCCTGGGGATGCCGATACGTGGGCGGTCTCCCGGATTAAGTCGCTATGGGAGGGTATGGGAGCAGATGTCGAGATCATGGACGCGGAACACCATGACCGCGTGCTGGCGATTACCAGCCATCTGCCGCACCTTATCGCTTACACAATTGTTGCGACAGCGGCGGATCTCGAGACCGAACTCGAGGTCAAGTCTCGGGATGATGATGTAGTGACGACCCGCGAAGTGATCAAATACTCTGCCGGGGGTTTCCGAGATTTCACCCGCATCGCTGCGTCCGACCCGGCTATGTGGCGCGACGTATTTCTCCTGAACAAGGAGGCTGTGCTCGAGATGTTGGGGCGGTTCAACGAAGATCTGACAGCGTTGCAACGTGCAATCCGGCATAATGATGGTGATGCGTTGTTCGATTTATTTTCGAGGACTCGGGACATTCGC
Organism: Alphaproteobacteria bacterium; assembly: GCA_002722515.1. Classification (GTDB taxonomy): domain Bacteria; phylum Pseudomonadota; class Alphaproteobacteria; order UBA6615; family UBA6615; genus UBA8079. The sequence goes on from PBMH01000048.1 coordinate 14,971, forward strand.
CGGGGTGTTATTGAGGCCCGTCAGGCCGGTCGGTTTCATTATACGGAGAACGTAAAGTCTGACGACGAGGGTTCGTAGAATCGGAACGGCAGGCGAAGTTCAGTCACCCCATGTGATGGCGGGCAAGCGTAGAAGCGGGACTGGCCCGATAGAAAGTTGACGGTTTTGGATAGTGACTGGTATTCGCGCCTTTGTGTTATCAGCGTCGGTTGGTGCGCGGGTCAGGATGGAAAGGATAATGCGAGCGATAGCGGCCTGTTGTGTGCGTATGTGGCCTGCGAGTTCAAATAGGTCTAGAAGTTGGTCGAGGCCCGCGATATCGGCAGTTAGCGCGCCGACGGGTTGCAGGTCTCGGTCTAGGGCTAGCGCACCCGACCCGGCGATATGAAGTGGCCCCCAGATCAGCACTAGATCGTTGAGTTCCAGCGTTCCGCCAGCGTCGCGCCACCGCTCAAGTTCCGCCTGTGTTAGGGCCTTGCCGTCGAGTGCACCCCGAATGGATAGCTCGCCGGTTAGTTCGGCGATTTTGGGCCCGAGAGTTTCCGTCAAATAGGGATAGAGACGGCTTGTGGTTAGTGATGTTCCGTAAAGGGCGAGGGCCATCGATTGTCCGATCGGGTCAGGGTGGATAGCATTGGTATCCGCGTCGGTATTTGCGAGTGACCAGTCGAAGGAGCCGTTGCTGACTGTGGCTAGTGGTTTTTTGCCTAGTAGTAGCTCTAGCCTTGTCGCCTCGCCACGCAGACTTGTGAGCCGACCGTCACTGTCGAAACCTATTTGACCATTGATCTTGTCACCGGCTGCGGTGAGGGCACGATTTTTGCTGTTGGAATATTGTCCGGATGCCAAAAATTTGTGCGTGCCTGGCGACTTGAATGAGATGGTGCGTCCGAAGTCGGCGAAGAACCTTAGTGTCGTCGCGGGCCCGGACCATAGAACTTCGCCCTCGGCCCTCCCCCATGTTCCGTGGGGCTTCGTGAGATTTACTAAAAATTGGGTCGGGTAGCCTGAAACGGTTACGTTGTTCCATGAAACCGCGATCGGATCGGCCGCCCGTCGTGCGGCATAGTCCTCAAGGTCGTTCTCGATTACGCGTGCTAGCCAGAACCAGCCTGTGGTCCAGCTGGCAACGAAAAGCACCACCAAGCTGATGGGATAAAAATACTTTCGCTGGATCATGTGCAATCATTTGCCTAAGAATCGTTCCAATCAAACTAATCATGGACCGTGGCAGCGTCGAGACGTCGGGCACGTCCAAAACGGAATTTCCATCATAACCCGCACGCCATCATGCCTATGTTGAAGGAACAGCCCGATCTGAGCCATCTGACCGACCAGTATGAACTTACCGAGGATGAACTCACGTATACGCTTCGAGCCGTGATGGAAACACATCCGCCAGGTGAGGATATCTGGATATTTGGTTATGGCTCGCTAATGTGGAGGCCCGAATTTTCGTTCATTGATCGGAAGCCCGCCCTGGTGCATGGCTTCCATCGATCATTCTGTGTCCTCTCTCATGTGTATCGTGGAACACGCGATAGGCCCGGTCTGGTTTTAGGACTCGACAATGGCGGTAGCTGCAATGGTGTGGCCTACCGTGTCGCCTCTGGCGAAGCGGAGATGACCGTCGAGTACCTAATCCGACGTGAAATGGTGACCCGTGTCTATATGCCGCGCTGGGTTAATGCTCGGATAGATGGTGTGTGCGTTCGCGCGCACACTTATACTGCGGCGCACAATCATATTCAGTATGCCGGACGCCTCTCGGAGGATAAGGCATTGCGGCTCATTCTTCAGGGGCATGGACGAAGCGGTCCCAACATCGACTACCTCCACAACACCGTTCTCCAACTTCAGAAGCTGGGAATTCCCGACAAGCCATTGCTGCGATTGCAGGCGCGGGCGCTGAAGCACTCTGGCATGTGATATCCCAATATTCTCTGCTGCAAAATTCATGAACCATTGCAATCGCTTCGGGCTCGGGCGGTGCCGGTTAACGCGAATTTATCCACAGAAGCTTTTGTTTGTGCATTTGGGGTCTTTAGTCGCTGTCGCGCACATGTCGAACTGACGAATTTGATAAGTTATCAAACGAAAAGGGACATGAGTTTCCGTCTTTCGTCATCCGCCGGAATGGAAAGTGAGCCTGCTATTGCGGCTTGCTTGAAGGAAGGCCGAAATATATTCGGAATGTTAGTGAAAAACTGGCCGTATTTTCTCAGAGCACACTTCTTTTACTCTGATCCTATTAGTCGTTAGCTTGCCGCTGCGGCGACTCTTATATCTTCCACAGATTTATCCACAGTTGGTTAACCTCGCATTGAGACATTTGTCTGGGTGATTTCCTGATTCAACCGTTCGCTTGTCGTTTCGATTGCGGTTTCAAGAGCTTCTAGAAAGTCATGGCGTCGCATTTTGGCGGGTAGAGGGGGCAAGAACTCGATTGTGATAATGCCCGGCGTTAGCTTCAACGAGCGTCGCGGCCAGAACCGACCAGAGTTTAGAGCAACCGGCACGACCGGCGCATTCAGCGCCTCATACAATGCGCTAACGCCGGCATGATAGGGCGCCCTGTCGCCGGGTGCGACCCGGGTCCCTTCGGGGTAAATGATGACTGGGCGACCGTTCGTCAAGGCGGCCCTAGCCGCACTCACCATGCCGCGAAGCGCCGATATGCCGCCGCTTCGGTCAATGGCGATCTGACGGCTGCGTAGCAGGCACCAGCCGAACAGGGGAATCCACGTCAGTTCGCGTTTGAGAACAATAGCGGCATCCCGGACAATCAGGTTGATTGCCAGTGTGTCCCACGCCGATTGGTGTTTAATTGCAAACATGACTGGGCCGGTCGGTATGTTCTCAGTGCCGATAACGCGGTGTGAAATGCCAACGGACACACGCAGCAACCAAAGAGAAACTCGAATCCAGACGCGACTATAGGCCAGAATTGGCCCTGGCGGTCCAAGCAGAAAGGGCAGTACGAAGATGCCCGATAGGGTTGTCCAGCCGTAGAACAGGACCACGAATAGATAGGGGCGCATGCCGCATCAGGTCCAATTGAGCATACGGGTTGCGAATAGACGTGTGCGTGCCGCTAGATATTTATTGTATTCTCGGACGAGAAGGAGCGCTGTTCCTGGCCAGCGCCACCATTGGTCGAGTCGGACATTCTCGGATGTGACCGGCTCTGGCATGATTGTTGCCTGCGGGAGACGTGCACGAAACTCGAGCAGGCTTCGTGGCATGTGGAAATCTGCTGTTACAAGACGCAGTCTCATGGCCTCTTTCCCAGAGAGCCAGCCGGCTGCCTCCAAGGCGTTCTCCCGGGTGTTCCGCGCCGCGCGGCCCAAGGTAACGCAGCAGTCAAGTTTGTCCGTCGTCAAGTGCCCGGACGCTATCAGGTCGCCGGTGGCAACATTGCCGCCGACGCCCGATATCAGCATTCGTCGACCCGCGCCGGTCGCGAGGAGTTCGGTGCCCCGATCAACCCGGCCACGGCCGCCGGTCAGCACGACGATCGCATCGGCTTTAACAGCTACGTTATTGCCAGGCATGTGGGCGGGAATACACTCGACGAAAATAAACAGGCCAACGGCCCACGCCATTAAGAGCATAGCCAGTGGCACGAATGTGCGGCGCCAGAGATGCTTCTTGGTACGTGCCATCACGGCATACGGGCGAGCGCGCGCAAAACCGTCACGCGCGCAGTGAGCATTGCGATGACGATTGCGGTGACGGGTACGATAAGTAGCGCGGTCCATTCCGTCACTGAGAGCTTCACCGGAGGCAGGAATGCTGCGTCGATGCCCTGTCCGACCCAGGCAAAGACCAGCAACACGATCGCCGCCGCCATAGCCCCGGCTATTCCGCCGCGAATGGCTAGAATCATCGCCTGGATCTGGAACTGCCCGGCGATATAGCTGTCTTGGGCGCCCATCTGATGCAACAGTTCGATGATCGCAGCGTGGACGGCTAGGCCGCTCTGGGTGGTAAAGATTACCGCGGCTACCGCCGCTGCCGCGATTAGGACGAGGATCACAAAGGCGAGAACCTCGGCCGTTCGCCCTAGGTTTATCAGCGCTGAGAGCCGGGTCCGGTGATCGTCCACGGTCGTGCCGGGCGCCGCCTGCGCCAGGCGGGCAGCCAAGACACTGGCTTCGATGTGCGCGCCGGTCGACAGTTCTACGTCGATAAGTTCCGGGACTGGTAAACTGAGATTCTCGGCTTCTTCACCGAGCCAGGGAACAAGCAATTCACGTGCTTCCGTATCGGGAATGGTTCGAACGGAGGTGATTCCGTGCGTGGCTTCCAGCATAGCGACGAGAAGTTCTGACGTCTTGCCGCCGCCGGCGTCATGAGGCACTTGGACGGTCATACGGCCGGTCAGGGTTCTGTCCCAGCTGTCGATTGTATCGGAGACCACGAGTGTGCCGGCGAACGTCAATGCACCCAAGAAGACCATTAGCGCGACTATCCATGGCAGGAACCGTGTGGATTGGTCGCGCTCGAATGGCAAATCTGTGCGTGCTCGTAGAATCATTACATCGATCCTATTGCAGGTACCCGGCGCATGACCAATTCGCCGTCATTGAGCTGTAGGACGGGATGCCCAAATTCCTCGACGAGCTGGCTGTTATGGGTAGCGATGACGATCGTCGTGCCCGCTTTGTTGAGCTCCTCAAACAGATGCATTAGGCGAACCGCGATGTGGTCGTCCACATTGCCGGTGGGTTCATCGGCGAGGAGAAGCCGAGGACGGTTGATCACTGCGCGCGCGATCGCCACGCGCTGCTGCTGGCCGCCCGACAG